>JBAVVE010000184.1:0-5403 GCA_049697135.1 Bathyarchaeia archaeon
CCTCACAGTCACACATGCACCTAACTTGTTCAGAGGCTCTCTAGGTACCTGTGAATCTCTGTTTCGGCGTTGTCTGCGGTGATGAAGATTGGGACGTTCTCCATTCCTGTGGCAATGTAACTTGAGAGCAACCACCGGCCTGGCGAGAACTCCAGTGTCTTCTCCAGTATGCTCGGATCGATCGTGAATGTTGAACTGACCAGCCCGCGGTCATACTGGCGAGGCAATGTGCCGACAAAGTAGGTATGGAGTTGCTGAAGCGCGTTCGTGTTGAGGTAGGCGATTCGCTGTGTCGAGATGCATCCGCCAAGTCCGTACTTGCGGCCTTGTCTGAGGAGTGTCTCAACAGCATCTGTGCATTCGCGCTCGATTCCTCGAGCCTCAGAGGGCGCAGGAGCAAACTCCTGAGCTTCATCGAATACGAACAGGACCCATGGTTTGACCTTGAATTTCCGCTTGCGGTTCCAAAGCGTCACCCTGGTCAGGTCAACTGCGAGCTGCTTAATCGTCACAGGATCAGAGATCGAGAGTGAGATGAGTCGAGTCGGTCCCTCGAGGAGACGATGGATCTTCTCAGTTGTCAGTCCTGGCCTGCCTTTCTCGGCGGCTCCCCTACGAATTGCGTCTAGGAGTTCCTTTCGCGACGTTGCCCAGCCGTAGACGTTGCTCTTCTCACTGACCTTGTACCGTTCCACGGCCCCCTGAGCGGTGGAGTCCAAGAAAGTGACGAACTCGTCGTCAATCTCGTCCAGTTCATTCCGGTTCTCTTTGGTCATGTATTCGGCGACTGCTGACGATATGGCTTCGAGCGCCTCAAGGTAGACCTGCTTGCCTGAGCTTTCGCTCATCATCGTCCCTATCGCGGCTAGAATGTCCGTGTAGCGTGGGACCACGAACCGTGGCTTGACGTATCGTTCGACCCTGCCTAGTTCCATTATGCTTTGGAAGGCTTTGACTGGTCGCTCGTCCTTCTCGAATTCCCTCGGCTTCACGAGCGAGTCGTACAGTTGAGCTGGATCCTTGACTGGATCTTCTAGGACTATCTTGGATGGAATGGTTTTGTCGGCGAACACGTCCATGAGCAGGAACGGATACTCCATCGAGATGTCGAAGATCACCACTTTCGTGTCCTGAGTGTGGTAGATGAGGCGTCGTAGAATGTTCGAGAGTAGGTTGGATTTTCCACCGCCGGTGAACGAGAAGACTCCGAAGTGGTAGCGAAGTAGGTTCTCGAAGTTCACATAGATCGGGACGCGGGTCTTCTCAGATTCAAACATCTTGATGACGCCGAGACGCGGATCCTCACGCGCCACGTCGGTGGTTTTCAGTTTCTTCCAGTCGACACCCATCTCTTCGAGGATTCTGCGATTGTACATCTGATGAATCATGCTCTGGTTGAGGATGTGTGCCTCCTCTCCAACGATCGGATAGGAGAATCCCTTCACGTACTCTGGTTCGCCACCGCCTGCGATGACTAGGTCGTAGTTGATCGGGATTGCCTGTACTTGGATCATCATGGTGGACTTGTCGTCGGAGTCCCAGTCCCGAACCGATTGCTGGATTATCTCAAACTGCATCGGGTAGTAGCTCTGGTCTGACAGGCCACGCAGGCCAAAATGCTCCGGCCGGATGCTGGCGATCTCTGAGAGAGTATATCTCTCGCCTTCGTTCTTTGTTGCTCGGAAGTTTCTTACGGCGAGTATCATGCCCTCTTCGACTAGGCGCATTATGTCTCTCTGATACTCGGCCTTCACGGTGCATTCGTATCGAGCGGTGGTGCTGATCTGTGTGGTCTCGGGCGTCGGGCCGTAGCGTGGGCGAACCATCGCTACACGTGCTTTGAATCTCCCATCGAAGCTTGTGAAGTATCGCTTAATGTCCTCTTCTCGTTGATTCAAATTCAGCTCTCCTTTCTCTAAACGTGCTCATGTAGAAGACGAACTCGCGTAGGTCATGGTTCGTCATAATCCAATCCCTCGTCGTCTCAACGATCCTCCTAAACTCGCGCGCATGCCACTTCGCCACGTTATCCGCAATGAATAGAGGCACATTGTGACCAAAGGCTTCCGGTATGCTCGTGCTCGTCATCGCGGTTAGCATAACCATGACGAGGTTCTGGATATCATTGCGCGCCTCCTTATTCGGATAGAGTATGGGTTTCACCTTCTCCTCGACGCCGCCGTATTCGTGTGAGAGCGTGCATCCAACGTCCGGATTCGAATCGAACTCTGGGTACACTAGGCGGTCCGTGAGCAGCACATTACTGCGCAGCTTCGGATCTTGTTCAGCCTGCGCGAGCTGCACGTACGACTTCAGGAAGAGTCGCTCCGGGCCGACTCTGTTCTTGACGGCGCCGCTGACGAATCCTTCTCTGCTGGGTTTCTCATCCTTTCTGATCTCGGGGACCATTGTCTTGAAGGCGGTATCGTATTCGATGAGCGTCCATGGTACGGACAGCTTCTCCCAATTGTGGACCGAGGCGGATTGAAGGAGCATCCTGTCGGTGTGGGGTATCTTCTCCAGTGCTTCGCTTGAGAGATCAAACTTCCACATCCGTTGGCGACTGCAGATGCGGATCAGTTGTCGTCGGAAGTCGCGGGCGGCTGTGTCTTTGGTGAGGCCTATGAGCAGAACTGGTCTCTTCCAGCATTCCTCGATTATCATGTTCAGGGTGAAGAGGGTCAGATATGCCATGTCGACGGTGGTGAGCCAGGTGGGTTTGTCGTGCTTCATGATCATCATCGGGTTGGGCCGCTCGGTCATGGGCTGATCGAGGAATAGACGATCGCCGATGGTGCATGTGAGTCTCCTCATTCGCTCCCATGCATTCTGGAACTCCTTCCTCAGGGCATAGCTGGAGCCTGATGACTCAACATACTTGGCCTCTTCGAGGTTATCGAGTATCCTCTTGACTCTATGTCCACATTGAGCGTGCTCAAGGTGGAGTCTGTCGCAGAGCTGGTCAATTGTCAGCGAGTCGGTGGTTTCGAGTTCGTAGAGGAGTCGTGGTCTGAGATAGTCGCCTCTTGGCGGAGGAAGGTCCAGTTTCTCGTTGAGGAATCTGTGTCGGCAGTAGATCATCTCCTCCATCTCTACCGGTCTGTCTTCGAATTTGTAGCCGCAGAGGCCTGACTTCTCCTTCAGCCTCCTACCGTACGCTGTGTCGCTGATGAGGGCTGAATGCTCGCCTGAGAGGGTCCGATCCATGAGCAGGATCCGCACGTCCTCGTCGACGATGAGCCTGTAGGCGAGATAGAACTCCGAGAACGCCATTATCCAGTCGGCGATTCGTGAATTGTCGAAGACCGCCTCGTCGTCGAGTGGCTTCTTGCCGCCGAGTGTGTCGATCGTCGAATCGACATCAGATACCTCATTCACGTAGAGTGGAACACAGCTTGAGATGCCCCGACCGTGCTCGAGCAACTTGCCCGCGTGCTCGACTGATGGTTTGTCATCCTTGTGGAATGTTACCGTGCCGAAGGAGACGTAGGCGCCGCCAAAGAAGATGATCAAGTCGAACATATTGCGGGCGTACTCGGTTCCGTCCACCGCGGCGAACTTCACGCGGTCGGAATCGAACAGCTTCAAAGCGGTCTCATGAGCCCGTCCCGCGCTGAAGTCTTGAATGATGAGGTTCGAGAGGAGCGCGTCGTAGACGTCGCTTGCTGAGGAGAATCGCTTGCTGTAGTCGGATATGCGGTCTAAGGCGCCGGCTTTCAGAAAGTGGCCTGCCCGCTTGAGCTGGCTGCTGAGGAATGATGTCTCCATTTCTGAAAGCCTAGGCGTCAACGCTAGATACCCCCGTTGCTTATGTGGGATGGAAGATCGTACGCTTACTGGGAGAGAGTTGCGTCAGCGGGTATTTAACACGGGCTCACAAGTGAAACTACTGTGCAATCGCAAAGCCTCATACTCGGGGGGCTGGAAGGCATGAGTCGAAGAGCACTCAACGTTCTGGAGCTATAGCCGACCGTGGGTTACCTTCATGAGTTCATAGGTTGCCAGACGAAGCAGTCGTTGGTCTACGATCTCCAAGAGCCGTATCGCTGGATCGCGGATGTTGCGGTGATGGAGGCTTTCGAATCAGGACTGTTGGATTTGCCGGATTTCTACTTCACAGGCGACGACTACAGGTACCGCTTCGAGCCGTCAGCGAAACAGCAGTTCTTAGACCTGCTACGTAAGCAGTTCAATTCAGGGGTGAAGTACAAGGAACGCACATCCAAGTGGGACACGGTTATCGAGCAGAAAACAGTTGAGCTTGGCCGCTACTTGGTCGGTCGAACAGCTGAACTCGATTTCTCGGAACCTTCTCCAAAACTAGCCAGAGATGAGGACCGGGAAATCAGGAAGCGAATCCTCAGCATTTCAGAGTCGGAAGCACGGCAGCTCGGGATCGCAAGGAGCACGTACTATGATCTACGACGAAACGTCAGAAGAAAACTGTCATTCAAGGTATGCGCGAAAGCTCTGGAGAACCTCGACAGCCACTTGGGTTCAATCTGACGGTCTGGACGCGATTCTGCAAAGAGAAGTTAAGTTCTGTAATCGGAGGGTGAGTTCCGAAAACAGAACCTATTTTAGGAGGCCCTGCACAGGTCGTGTACATGTTCCTCGACGCTGTGCTAGGTTCAAAGGTGGCAGTGAAGACGCTGCGAACCATGCTCAGGCAGCCCTACAGAGAGCGGTTCCTTACGGAACTGGTTAGGGACGCAGGCGTTGGAGTTGGGCCGCTGATGAAGGTGTTGAAGGAGTTGGTCGCCCGAGGAGTGGCGCAGGAACGAATTGTTGGAAAGCAACACTTCTACAAGCCAAATCTAGAGAATCAGGTGGCGCGATCACTCTTCGACCTGTTCACGATGGAACGAACGCTAGAGATCCCAACAAGACTGAGAACTGCACTGGTGGAATTTGTAGCTAAGCTTAGAACCGAATCGAAGGAGAATCTGCTTTCCGTAGTACTGTTTGGATCGGTTGCAACAGGCAGAGTAAAACCGGAAAGCGATCTTGATCTGCTGTTGATCTTCAACGATAGTCCGAAAGATGACAAGAAGATACGCGCGCAGCTGGACTCGGTGTCGGAATTCTACGACACGCTTGCGCAAGAACATATCGTCACTAGGAACGAATTCCTAGAGATGTATGGCTATGGTGACGACCTCGTCGCAAATGCCCTTGCTGACGGGATAGTCCTCTATGATACTGGCTTTCTGGTTCCGCTACTCTCGAAACCATTGCCTCTGCCCTCGTCAAGGGTTGCGATGCAGAATCTGGAGGAAGCACGAAGAAAGATAGAGGACGCGAAACGGAACTACAGGGCCGGCTCACTAGACACAACTATTGAACTACTTGGACTAGCCACCTCGTTTGCGGCGCGCGCATACCTGATATTGAAAGGAGAAC
>JBAVVE010000185.1:0-6562 GCA_049697135.1 Bathyarchaeia archaeon
CACCAAAGGAGTCCTGATATTGGGCGGATATCTGGCGAACAAGTACGCCCAAGACAAGCCACTGAGCCTCTCCGCAAGACTTGTGTTCGAGCAGAGCTACGAAGGAGTAGAGGGAGACAGCGCGTCCAGCACCGAGCTCTATGCGATACTCTCTGCCTTGTCTGACCTTCCTGTGAAGCAGAACATTGCGGTCACCGGTTCCGTTAACCAGAGAGGGGAAGTCCAGGCAATCGGCGGAGTCAATGAGAAGATCGAAGGGTTCTATGAACTCTGCAAGGCGAAAGGTCTCAAGGGTGACGAATCCGTGATGATCCCCAAGAGCAACGTTCAGGATTTAATGCTAAAGGAGGAAGTTGTCAAAGCCGTAGCGGATGGACGCTTCCACATTCACCCCGTAAGCACCATCGACGAAGGCATCGAAGCCCTAACCGGAGTAAGAGCAGGCGAGAGAAGAAAGGACGGCAGCTTCGAACCCAACACAGTGAACTACAAAGTCGACCAACGTCTAAGACAGATGGCTGAGACGATGACCAAGTTTCCTGAGGCCGCGGCACACAAGAAGACCTCCCATCGACGCAGAAACGAAGAGTGACCACTGCAGCACAATCGAGACGAAGATTCACGCTGTATTGATTATCAAACCGCAAGACCGGCGACTGAGAACTAGATGAAAGCCGGATACTTGCTTTCAATCCTGCGTTTCGTCTCGCATGATCCTTCTCGTATCTTCGAGCCTTCGAACTGCGGCCTGAAGCTCCACGAGGGTCATGTGGAGATCCGTTGATGCCTTTGAAAGCGATATCTCGCCCTTGTTCTCAACAATGTATCGATACAGCAGAGTGTCCTTTTCCGTTACCTGAGGGGGCGAAGGCGCTGCTGGGGAAAGCCTCTCTGCTGGCTGACCGAATTCCGTTCCGCAGTGCACACATGATTGGAGATCTCTTGGCGTGAGTGCTCTGCAAAGAGGACATCGCAGCAGGGCTGCTTCTCGCTCCGCTGTGGTGTAGCTTCTCGGATACATCATTGGGATAGGTCTACGTGGGGAAGGCGCGAAGAATCGACGAAGACTATCGCCCGCCTGCCGGAACAGTTCTCCAAGAGATGGACCTCTCTGCGGGGTCACAGAAACCCTGCAGACATCACACCACCAATACCCACGGACCAACCTGAGTCCGTAGCCACACCTCGGGCATCTCGGCAAGAGGTGCGCTATATCGGACAGGAAAACCACTTCCTACGACTTGACTGGACAGAAAGCCGAAGCCATTCCCTTCCTAATAGCTTGCAGTGCTTGTCCAAGATGCTTAGTCTACACCAGATTCCTTCTTGATCGCCTGAAGCCTCTCTACCAAGTACTCTGAAGGAGGCAAGCGATGTCTCTTTGCAACATCGCGAATGACTTTCTCAATTCCAGATGCATGCTGAATTGCCCTCTTGGGCCTGAGAGCGATCTTAGAGGACATGCCAAGCTTGATGGCCGCATCGCGAAGAACCCACTTCCGGAGACCATCAGAAGGTGACCGCACTTTCATCTTCAGTGGTACTCGCAAGGCAAGTTCTGTCATTCTTCTGGTCGCGAATGGCAATCTGAGCTCGACTCGGAGAGATGACACGGCCTGCTCATCTCTCTGGTAGTTGACCTCGTGAGCTTGACTGATACTCTGGGAAATGGCCTCTTCGCAGGACTTCGCTCTGTGCTCACCGAGTATTGTGGCGAATCTCTTGTATCAGCCGAACAGCTCGTCGCTTCCCTGACCGAGAAGAATCACAGATCTTCCATTCTCTGCGGCGACTCGCGCAGTCCAATATATGGCCACAGCGATGCTCACCTTCATCAGGCCTGGATCTTCGATGAGCCAAAGCACACGGTCAACAGATTGCTCCACATCGTCTCTAGAGAGTTCCCGCACAACGATGGGCAGGCCAATCTCTCTTGCTGCAGACTCGGCTTGAATCATCTCCAGAGTCCGGCCCACACCAATCGTTGTTAACAGCACGTCCGCTCCAGCATCCTTCGCCATCTTGGCAATGATCGCGCTGTCGAGTCCACCCGAGAACCCTACGGCAACTGAGCTGAGCCCTGTGGTATGAATCGAGACCGACTCCACCAGCAATTGCAGGAGATCGTTCGTGCTTACCCCTCCGGCCTGTGGTCTTGCTCGGGGCTTTGCTGGTCGCTTGAGAATGCTTCCTTCTTGATTTGCTGTCAGAGAAGCTCCGGGTGGGAAACCCGCGATGTCACTCATTCCAATGGAATACAGGGCTTTGCGGTCAGATGCGACAGCAACCAAGTCTTCGCGACTCGCAATGAAGAGCGGCTTCAAGCCAAGCGAATCTCTTGTGACAAGCAACTCATGGTTCTTGCAGTAGCAAATCGAGTATGCCCCGTCTATGTCGAATTGAATTGACGTGAACTCGACCGGGGCGAGTCTATCTTGCAGGTAGCGAGCTGCCTCTGCTCCTCCGACCATCATGCGGTCGGCTACTATTCTCCCGTCGAGACAGAGCCACCCATCCCCTAGTCGGACCGGCTGTGGGTCGTCGTCTGGCAGTATCCTTGTGAAACCGTACCCGACTGCCGTGTGTTGTGTGGATGATGACACGCTAAGAAGACCGGGCGAGGGCTCCGACTCTAGGCGCTCGTCCCAGGCCACACCCGCCGCGTCCTGCGCTCGATGCCGCATCGCACATAGCATCTTTGCGACTAGGCGAGGCGCATCAACTTGTAACTTCGAGAACACCGCTGCAACTGCGCCCAATGGCCGGCCTCGCGTTGGCAGGGCCTTTATACCTACATGGTTTTGATATGTCTGTCCCCAAGAAGGTGTTCAGTGACGATTCTGCCTATCGACTCTGGCCGCTACGGTTCGCCTGAGATGAGGCGCATCTTCGACGAGGAGAATAGACTACAGTGCATGCTCGATGTTGAGGCCGCTCTTGCACGAGCACAGGCAAAGGTAGGAGATATACCCGCAAAGGACGCTGCAAACATCTCGAAGAAGGCGTCCACCAAGAGTGTTCGGCTTGATCGGGTAAGACAGATCGAAGCCAAGACGAGGCACGAGACAGCCGCTATTGTCGAAGGCTTGTCGGAAGCTTGCGGAAAGAGCGGGCGATTCGTGCACTTAGGCGTGACTTCAAGCGACATATTGGACACAGCGACAGCACTTCAGGCGAAAGACGCTCTGCAGCTGATGACGAAACGACTGGACCAGCTTGAGCACACACTTCTCATACAAGCACAGAAGTATTCGGAGAGTGCCTGTGTTGGCAGAACTCACGGTCAGCACGCACTACCAATCACTCTCGGTCTCAAATTCGCGGTTTGGTTACGAGAGATCTCGAGACACATTTCGCGGCTACGCGAATGTACTCCTCGTGTTGTGGTAGGGAAGCTGACAGGAGCAGTGGGCACTATGGCAGGCTTGGGAAATCGTGCGCTCGAGATCCAAGGTCTTGTGATGAAGGACCTAGGACTCGGAAGTGCTGAAGTGACGACTCAGATAGTCCAGCGTGACAGATACGCCGAGCTCGTCTGTGATTTAGCGAACCTCGCGAGTTCGATCGACAAGTTCTCAACTGAAATCCGGAACCTGCAACGTACGGAGATCGATGAGGTGCGAGAACCATTCGATCTCGAGACTCAGATCGGCAGCTCCGCGATGCCCCACAAGATGAATCCGCGGACATCAGAGAATGTCTCCAGCCTCGCCAAGATCGTGCGCAGCCTTGTCCAACCTTCCCTCGAGTCAGTAGTAACGTGGCACGAACGAGACCTAACCCAGTCCGCGTCAGAGCGTTTCACAATCCCGGAGGCATTCATACTCACCGATCACATGCTTGTGAGCATCAATCGAGTTCTGTCTGATCTTGTCGTTTCTGCCGACCGAATGGCGGGTAATCTTGACCTCACAGGAGGCATGGAGTTGTCTGAGGCACTCGTGACTGCGCTCGTCAGCAAAGGGATGGAGAGGCCCAAGGCGTTCAAGTTGGTCAGATCAATCGCCATTGAGAGTACTACTCGCAAGAAGCAGTTCAGGGCTCTCGTTCGGGGGAACACAGAGATCACCAAGCGGCTGTCAGATAGTGATCTAGAATCGGTTTTCGACCCACGTAACTACTTGGGAAAGACTAGGGACCTGATTCACCTAGCGATCGAGAACACTAAGCAGGAACGGCGCATGAGAGGGCTGACTTCCTAGCTCGATTCTCTAGTATTCCGTCAGAAGGCTCTGTTCAGTTTCTTCACGCGTTGAGCTGAGCTCCTCCCATTCCTCAGACTTGATGAGCCCACCTGTCTGTTCCATGATCTTCTTCGCCAACTTGGTTCCGATGAGCGGGATCGCAGTCAGATCCGAAGGGGACGCTTTCCGTATGTCTTCTATTGTCTTGAATCCCGCGTTGTGCAAGGCACGAGCCCTTACTCTGCCCACTCCCTGCAGACTTAGAAGCGGTATCAGGTCCGTCATGGCTCCCTTCTCGACTCTCAGCCTCAATTGGCCGAGAGGCTTGCGGAGGTCTTTGTGTCCGAACAGCTCAGCAAGCTCATAGGCGGAGTATAGGAGCCAATTAGAGATCTGCACTAGTCTCATCACGTCGCCTGGTTCGACCCTGTGTGTGTTCAGTATTGCGTCTTCTGACGTTTCTTGGATCCAATCGAGAAGAACAGCGGCGGTCTTCACTTCTGCCAAGAAATCCTCATAGCCCGGATCGAACGAACCTGCGATCTCATCCGGGGTCTCACACATGAACTGTTCTGCCCTCTCAGCTGCCATAGCGGCGAGCTTCTCATCTTCACCACGTCTTGGGTAGATCCTTGGTGCAATGTCAGGGGTTCGTGCGATGAGGTGCAGGAAACTGAAGTCCGTGAGGTCCGCGGCTCTTCTGTAGAGTCCATCCTTGATTATGACGGCAGAGACTGGATCGATATAGAGCTCTGAGACCCTCTGCCCAAATCTTGTTGCCCTCAATTCGTGGCGGTCATATTCGATCATTTCTTCCTTTGCGAGATACGCCAGTATGTCGCCCATGCGTGAACCTATCGCTCTTGGACCGTACTGGTACGCGTAGAAAGTGCTTGAGAAGAAGTCGCGGAGCCCTTCTTCAGTGTGCGCAAAGCCAGTCGCGATTGTCGACAGAACGTGTGGCCGCAGAACCTTCTCGACCCCGAGCTTTGACCAAAGGCGCTCAGGTTCAGCGACTACATAGTTCTCGAAAAGGGCTTCTCGTTCGTCCTCGGTTCGAGCGATGAGCACGGCTTCCCCATATTCGTCGTATTTGGGGCGCCCCGCTCGACCACAGAACTGTTTGTACTCCAGAACCGAGATTGGGTATCTCCCATATCCAGCCTCGTATCGCTCGTGGCTGGTGATCACAACCAAGCGTGCCGGCAAGTTGACTCCGGCAGCCAGTGTCGGCGTGGCCGCGAGAATCTTGATCTTGCCTTCCCTAAACGCATCTTCGACAATCTTCCTGTGCGCGTTGTGGAGGCCCGCATGGTGAAAACCAGCTCCGTGAGCGACTTGGTCCGCAAGCATCTCGCTGAGTCGCGTCTTTTCCCCGCTTGTTCTGATCCTCTGCGCCAAGAGGCCGCAGGAGCGTTTCTCCGAGGGCGAAGTCGCTCTGCTGAGGATTGCAGCTGCTCTTCTTCCAGTCTCGACTGCTGATCTCCGGGTTTCTGTGAATAGGAGTGCTTGGCCGCCTTCCTTGATTGTCTGCAGAGGCATGTCCATGATCGGGTTTCCGGTGATGGGCTGGATCGTCTTTGAGGATCCGTCCCTGAAATGGATCTCATTCTCACAGTATACGCCCTCCTTGAGGGGAACCGGTCTCCACTCAGTCGTGACCGCAGATGCCCCGATCCAGTCTGCGACTTCGGCTGCGTTTCTTACAGTGGCACTGAGCGCGAGCAGTTGTATCTTCGGGTTCAGCTTTCTCAATCGCGTCATGACGACTTCGAGAGTGGGGCCTCTGTCCGCCTCGTTGAGCAAATGGATTTCGTCAGCCACCACTAGGGCAACGTCGGAGATCCATTTGGCTCTGTGACGAAGAAGAGAATCCGCTTTCTCGTTGGTGGCAATCACAACGTCGTAGCTTCCGAGATGCTCATCCAAGCGGTCATAGTCTCCGCTTGTGATCGCTATTCGCACCCTGTGTCCGTCCTGCTTTTCGAGCTTCGAGTACTTGCGGAACTCCTCGTACTTCTCGCTGGCTAGTGCCCGGAGAGGAGTAAGGTAGAGTGCCTTGGCCTGTTCGTCCAGAACCTTCTTCAAGACAGCAAGCTCAGCCACGAGCGTTTTTCCTGAGGCGGTTGGACTTGCAAGAACGACATTCTTGCCAAGTAAGGCGCCAGCGGCTACGGCATCTGCCTGCGGTGGGTAGAGAGTATCATATCCATTCTCAGTGAGAATGTGTTTGACCTGATCTGAGATCGGGAGATCTTCAACTCTCAATGCGTGGGGGCTTCCTGAGGTTACGCAGCGGTTCGCTTCAGATGACCGGGCTTAGGCGAATACAGAATCCCATCCCTAGTGAGCTGATTGACAAGAGTCCTTGCTTCAGC
>JBAVVE010000186.1:0-13063 GCA_049697135.1 Bathyarchaeia archaeon
CTATAAGAAAGCTTATTAGTACATCGAATCATCTAAGCAGACCCGCCAACTTGGTGACGCCGACATGGCAGGTTTCGATATCGGAAGAATATGTGTCAAGCTGTCAGGAAGAGAGGCCGGGAAGAAATGCATCGTACTGGACATAGTGGACAAGAACTTCGCCTTGGTCACCGGCCCACCCAAACTCACTGAAGTCAAACGGCGCCGAGTGAACATCCAACACCTTGAGGCCACACAGGAGAGAATCGAGATAAAGAAAGGCGCCACCGACGATGAAGTCGTCAAGGCACTTGAGAAAGCGAAGAAGACCAGCTTCATGAAGGCTGAGGTCAAGCCATGACGTATGTGGCAACGTGCAGGTCCTAGGCACGCTTCTCTCTAGATTCACTCGCGTCGCTTCCTACGATTTCTGCGCTGGCTCAGTTCGATTTATGGTGAGAAGAACTTCTCTTATTATGTCCGTTGACACAGTCTAGTCGGTGCCTCATGTGAGAATCTCACCCCCATGGGAAGCAAAACGGACAGTCGTCCGAAAGTGCGAAGAGTCCACCGATCCTAAGCATGGGCATATGGCGCTCGACCGACCTATCAAGGAGCACATACGTTTAGGCATAGTCAATCTCGATAAACCGGCGGGACCTTCCAGTCACGAAGTCACCGCGTGGACAAAGAAGATACTCGAAGTCGGACATGCCGGTCATGGCGGGACCCTAGAAGCAGTCTCTGCTGGGAAGATCCCATAGTAACCGGCGTACTTCCGGTCGCACTCGAAGACGCAACAAAGGTAGTTCAGGCCTTTCTGGATTCAGGCAAGGAGTACGTATGCATGATGCTTCTCCACGATCAAGTCCCTGATGATGACTTGGGCCGCGTGCTGGACGAGTTCACTGGGGAGATCCACCAGAAACCCCCTCTGAGGTCCTCCGTCAAGCGAGAGTCCCGAAGACGGATGATCTACTACATTGATCTCTTGGAAAGAGATGAGAACCGTGTACTCTTCAGGGTCGGCTGCCAGGCGGGAACATACATTCGAAAACTCTGCTCCGACATTGGAGAGGTTCTTGGTGTCGGTGCCCACATGCAGGAACTGAGGAGGACTAGATCAGGGCCACTTACAGACTCAGCTGGACTCAACACCCTCCACGAGATAGTAGACGCACACGCGAGATTCACAGAAGGAGACGAGACCGCCATTAGAAGAATAATCAGACCTGTGGAAGAAGCACTTGAGTACATTCCAAAGATCCACGTTAGAGACTCCGCCGTCGACGCGGTCTGCCACGGCGCTAGCCTAGCAATTCCAGGCGTCGTTGATCTGGAGGAACCATTTGCAAAGGACTCAACGGTTGCTATATTCACTCTCAAAGGCGAAGTCGTCGCCTTGGCAAAGAGCACACTATCCAGTGAGTCGATAATCGACCAAGAGAAAGGAATCGCTGCGAAAGTCATGAGAGTCCTCATGCCACGCGGCACCTACCCGAAGATGTGGCGTAACTGAGAGACAGAGAACAGACTGCATGACATGCTGTCATGAGAACGTTTATGACAGTTAACCTGCAACTCCTGAATGATTCGGTCTACAGTTGGATGCCGGGATTCCCGAGCCTGGTACGGGGCAGATCCCAACTTAGGGAGCCTAGGCCTGGAATCTGAGACAGAAAGCCTGTGGTCCTTTGGGGCCGCGAGGGTTCAAATCCCTCTCCCGGCGCCATCCTGGTCCGGCTCCTACTTCCAGGGTCTCGAGATCTGACACATTACCCCCACAGAGGCTGTCCGTCTGGCGACAATTCTCAAGAATGAGTGGGTAGTACGGACCGTGCGGAGATGGGGTTCGTGACCTACACGCTTGAAGATCTTACTCGGCTTATCGCCAAACGCAATCTCTGTATTCTAGCCACGCAAGGGCCGCGCGGGCCCCATGTCGCCGGCGTGGGCTACTTCGCTCGCGGTCTAGACTTGTACATTCCGACCAGCGCCAATACAGCGAAAGCTCGCAACGTGGCACGCGACTCGAATGTCGCAGTACACATTCCGGTGCCATGGCCGCTGGTTCCTGCTCCGCCGAAGAGTATCCAGTTCCGTGGCAGTGCCGAGATACTGCCCATCGACGACGCGAATGCCAATGAGGCACTGAACCGTGGTTCGCTTGTCACGCGCCGCGTTTTTCGCCGCCTTCTCAAGAATGCTGACACGGAGACTTGGGGAGAGAGCATCTGGATACACGTGCGCCCGAGAAAGCGCATCGAGACCTTCATGGTCGGCGTTCCCTCCACGACAATCTTCCGCGACGAGAAAAAGGCGATGCTCCACTTCGACGTGCCAAACGAATAGCCAAGTCAGCGATAGTCCAATAGTGCCCGATACAGAACCAGACTCGCACAGATGCTGTTCTTTTGATCTTTGGTTCAAGGGCCAGCTTTCTTAATGAACCTGAACGTAGCCACTTTCTTGGCGTCATCGATTGCCTTCGCAGTAACCAGTGCCTCTTCAGCACTGCACAACGGTTCGAGCACAGTCCCCTTCCTCAATGATTCGGCAAACAGCTCAAGCATGACTTTCATCGGCTCTTTCCTTGTAACATCAAAGACCGTCTCATTGTTCCTAGACAACTGTTCGAGATCATCGAAGCTCTGTGGCCTCTTGCGAAGTTTCGGCGGAGGGAAACCGATCTTGAGAGCCGCAGGGGTATAGTTGACCTCGTAGTACTCTCCGTCAGTCTCGAGTTCGAGGCGACGCCTTCGTATGTTCGCACGCCTAGCTTCTATGTATGAACGAGTCTCGCCGTAGTCGAACTCAAGTACGCACTCATACTCTGGCTCGCCCTTACGATCAGCAGTCAGAGTCGCACTCCTGACCTTCGGATCTTTGCGAAACAAGTGATATGCGATGTCAATGCCATGAGAGCCTAGGTCTAGGAGCACCCCCGTTCGATCCGCGGTGACTGGTGACATGCCAATGCGGATCTCTCTTGACCTGATCACCTCTCGCAAGTCAGCTACCTCACGCAGCTTCACTATTGCAGGGTTGACGCGCTCAACATATCCAACAACCACGATCCTACCCGAGCGTCTTTGTGCGTCTACTATCGAGCGACTTTGAGTAATGTCTGCACCCATGGGTTTCTCAACAAAAACGTCAAACCCACACTCGAGTGCTCTCGAGGTAGTGCTGGCGTGACCTGACGGCCATGTGGCGACCGCCACAGCATCAATGTCCAGCTTCAGAAGGTCGTCAAGCTTCATGCACGTTCTGAACGGAGCGTCGGCTAGCTGAGCTGGATTGGAATCGTAGACGCCTCCAACCTCAAATCCGAGATCGACGAGTTTGCGTGCAATGAGTTTGCCCCTGCCGCCGTAGCCTGCGATGCCGAACTTCTCCACGCACACCACCGACCACTCCACCTACGGCAGTACACAGAGATATGACATACTGTTCTCTGGGAGGAAACTCGCTCAGAAAGGGAAGCGTATTCCAGAATGGAGTGGAATGCCAGGCGACGATCAGAGGTTAGCGGCAACCTGATGAGAAGGAATCCATCGTCAGAGGTGCTTCTTCATGACCGCCTCTATCTGTTCCTTTGGCATAGCTCCTACGACTCGGTCAACTTCGACGCCATCTTTGATGACGAGAATAGTAGGTATGCTCTGGATCCCATAGGCCGAGGCTGTCAAAGGATTCTCGTCCACATTGAGCTTAGCAAACAGAGCCACTGAGCCGTACTCGCTGGCCAACTCTTCCACAACCGGCCCGATCAGACGGCAAGGGTAGCACCAAGCCGCCCAGCAATCAACCACTACAAGATGATTCGCGTCTATCGCTGACTTGAAGTCGCTATCACTCAATTCGACTGGCTTTCGCATCTGAGACAGACGCCCGCTCTCACGCGACTGCTCCGCCATCTCAGCGATCTTGCGTGCCCTTATTCGCTCTAGTTCGTCTGACATCTCGCACACAGCCGTCATCGATCCTATCTGCAACCATATTAGCCTGATCACAGACGAAAGTACATGTCGTGGCTCCACTCATTGCTCATATGGGACTATTGAGCTGCACCGGCGGGGCTAGTCAGGCGAATTGAGGTATCGATTGCCTGTTGCTGGGAGCTGATCGTGTCCTCGCTTGTCGTCGATCCACGAACCAGGCAAAGACGCGCCAGAATCTCATTGCTTCACATCAGCTCAGGAGAAGCGAGACATCATCAAATCTACCGATTGAGAGGGCTTATCAACTGTTTGACCCAGCGACTCACCTTTGAAGGATACAGTAGTTGGATAAGCAATGCTAGCCATACGAGTTGCCGCGCCAAAGCAATCCACTGGATCGGGTTATCAGGAGCGATGGGGTTTCTGCCGGCATTCATCTCAGTGAACCAGAACACCATGATCAACGCATTCAGAGTATCGGATGCATACGCCCCCAAGAGTGGAACTGTAGGTATCAACACGTAGAATGGCAGCAGGAGGAGGGCCATTTGAGGCGTCACGATGTACGATCCCAAAAGCCACGCAAGACTCAGAAGAAAAGACCTGACCAGTAGTCTCTGATCGCTCGCCATCTTACTATGGCGAGTCGCAATCATGATCTTGTAGACTAGATATAGGAACACCCCGAATCCAAGGTAGTGGGCCAGCGGATCCATTTGGTTGAAGAAGAAGATCAACCATGAGTTCTCAATCCCCCAACCTGAAAGGAATTCCCAAGTCCCGAACCACGTATGCAGATTCATCAACATGAACGGAAGGTTGGCTGCCGCAACCACCGTGACTGTGATGCCCAAGTATCTTCCTCGCAATCTCCATGAGGGCAAAGCGGCAAGAAGCGCAGGAAGCAGGACGCCAGGGTATAGTTTCGCGCATATTCCCAGTCCGAGAGAAATCGCCGATATCGAATGCTTGCCTGCGATGAATAGGTATAGCGTAAGTATCATGAAAGCAATAGCGATTATGTCGAAATTGTAGTCCACAAACATCAGAAGAGAAGGCATCACAAGGAATACCTGCCAGATTCTCTTCGATTCTATTTGGTTTCGCGTTGCCAACCTGTAGACGAATACTAACAAGATCAGAGTGAAGGCATAGAGAACGAGGTCCACGATCAACTTGTAGCGAACCATGCTAACGAAGAAGTCAGGCGTCGACGATCTCGCAAGTAGAGCAGCAACGAATACAACCACACCCACCAGTACAGGGTATTCGAAGACATAATCCACGTATGGAATGCCGAGCCTGCCATTTCCGATACCTTCTCGGTAGTAAATCGAGACAATGTCAGAATAGTGATTGGGTACGACGATCGGAGAGTGCTCCCACACGTTGAACGCGAATATCACTGTCGCTGCCATCAGCATCATTTGCAGCTCTTTCGGTATGGAGAACCAACGGCCCGATTCACGATCCATCAGCTAGAATCTCCAAAGACAGCTAATGCGTCGGGCTAGTCTAGGACAATGACGTTTTGTCAGCGCCTTCACACCTTGATGCTTCTGACACCAACGACCATCCCAAGATTCGTTGAGGCAGTTCTCTCTGGTCTGAATCCTGCATCTCTCAAGTAGTCGACCAGACTCAGGCCGGTTCTCGTGTGACCCCAAAGTGAGTAGTCGTGGACATGTTTGCTTTTCCAGAACCTGCCCATCCCGACATTCGTCCACAGCGTCCAGAGGGCCTGGAAAAGGAATGAATCATTGGGCGTGACGCAGATGAAGAACCCGCGTGGCTTCAGAACTCTGTAGATCTCAGCGAAGGCAAGCACAGGATGCTCAATGTGCTCGAATACCTCTATAGCTGTGACAAGATCAAACGATTCGTCCCTGAAATGCAGTGACTCGACGCTTTCATGACAAGTAGTGATTCCTCTCGCTTTGGCCGCCTGGAGCATAATCTCATCCGAATCTACACCTACAATCTCTCCAGCGGGTTTAGCCAGCCTAATCCTCACACCGTCACCACACCCAACATCGAGGTGTCTTGCGCTAGCAAGTCCGGGCATCAGTGACCTCACGAGCCCAACGCAATTGTTGTGCCAGCGGGAGCTGATTGGATGATGCATGGCCCTCTCGTAGTATGAGCTACTCAAGTTGCACAGATCTCCATCGATTGCGTTCACCCAACGGTCTTCGTGAACCGTGGCATCGCAATGCCACAGATACGCCGTGCAGTCCACAGAGCTATAGCAGTACCACCCGTACAGCGGCTTCTAATCGACGCCGAGGGAAACTACGCGTAGGCTGTCAGTCCTTTCTCCTCGAGTGTTTCCTTCAGTTTGGCGACGGCCCTGTGGACTTCGGCCTCTTTCTTGGCTCCGGTGCAGACGAGCTTACCGCTAGCGAAGAGAAGTATGACTACTTTCGGGTCGTCCATTCTATAGATGAGGCCAGGAAACTGTTCAGGCTCGTACATCGTCCTCTTCAGAGAGTATGTCGACTTCTCAAGATCGATCTTGCCTGCCAGTCCGGCCGAGGCAACTATGTTTTGAATTTGAATCTCCGGCTTTCCGAGAATGACTATGCCGTTCCTCTTCAGTTCGTCCACAACTTTCGTAACTGCCTTTCTTGCCTGCCTCTCTGACTTCGCTCCCGTACATACCATCTTCCCAGAACTGAAGATCAGAGTTGCAGTCTTTGGTTTCTTGAGTCTGTATACGAGCCCGGGGAACTGTTCGGGTCTGTACTCAACACCAGGGAAGACCCGCACGATTGAGTTCAGATCTATGTTCTGCTTCAGGGTAGCAGACGCGACAACATTCTCAATGTTGATGAACGCTTTGTCTTTGGACAGAGGCGCACACCTCAGCAGTATTTAAGCGCCCGTTTATAAATGAAACCCTATATAAATACGATCTGATGAGGCACCAACGGCCTCACAAGGCTGACTAGCTCCGATTGGACCAATGCTCAAAACTATCGGGGCTGGGCGGTTTCTTGCTTCACTTTCTTCCTTGAGTCGTAATACTCGAAGACAATCATGAGGAAGATCAGAAAAGCGATGAGAATCATTCCGGGTGCGCCGTTGAGCGCCAACGTAACATATCCGACATATGGGATCTTGCCGACCAAGACACCTTTCACGTTCTTCCCAGGTACGCCTGGCGAATACGGATCTGGCGACGGGTTTGTCAGCCTATTGTCTCCCTGCGTCACAAAGTACAATGTGTCACCCACTTGGACTATTCCAACAACACGATGTATGATGTCGATTGAACCGGCGGGACTTCGGAAGATGATGATCGTGCCTACTGTGATCGTCTTCGGATCGACTCCTTTGACAATCACTATGTCTCCAACGTTAAGCGTGGGCACCATGCTCGTGCTCGGAACGACCATTATTGGTGACTGAGTCCCCATGGCGATACTAGCAACTGCCATGCCCCCATAGGTTATCACGAACACCATCGCTACGAGAATGAGAACACGCGCGATCGGGTTTTTTCGAACAGCAGCAATCAGATGGCTCAGTATTCAGGCCCCGTGATGTTTCGGCCCCCTGTGGAAGCGCCCATTAGATATCAGTTTTGCCTGTGAAGAATTGGGGCTGCATTGAAACCTACGGCTGCTGCGGTTCATCTTGCATGGTCTGCATGAGCTTGACAAGCTCTGTTGTCATTCTTTCGCCTGCGGACACGAACTCCAGGCCACTCTGCGTGATACGGTAGATTCTACGACCTCGGCCCTTCTCGGATTCCCAGACCCCTTCGATGCGACCGCCGTCTTCAAGCGAGTGAAGCAAAGGGTACAACGTTCCTGCACTCAAGTACACCTTGAATCTTTCACGAATGGCCATGTTGATCTCATATCCCCAGCGCGGTTTGGCCTTGAGCAGACGGAGTATGATCAGGTCTAGGTTGGCCTTGACCAAACGTTCTCTCCAAGCTTTCTCGAAATCCCTCGGCATATCAAGTAGCCCCATCCAGGACCTAGCCGGACCTTGGTGCAGTTGGCCGATCACGGTAAGTCGTTGACAGATATATGAATTGAGGCCACCCGTGATTGCGGCAGCAGGACTCGGACAACCCTATAACGCTGACACATCAAACGCGATACCGTGCAAATGGTTGCGCATCACATCTCCAACCCCTCACGACTTAGACGAAATGCACAGGAGACTCTCATGGTACGAGAGAGTCTCGAACAATCTTCGGCCGGCAAAGTACCGGATAACCAAACGCGTGAGGTGCGATGCTGATCTCACCGAGGCATCCGACGAGTTTCTTTGGAGAGAACATGCTCGACTTGCGGGGACAACGCGTGACCTATTGCGTGAACTTGACTTGGAGAATCGAGATCCTACAGATCTTCCCATAGCTCGCCCGAGCTTCCTAGATCTGAAGGTTACACTTCTCAGCCGGATCATTCGTAGATGCACACTATGCGAATGGAAATGCAGAGTCGATCGTGTCGCTGCCACAAAAAAGGGTGCATGCAAGCTCGACAAAACGAGCCGAGTCAACACCTGGTTCTTACACTACGGCGAGGAGCCGCCTCTAGTGGGAAGAGGGGGATCAGGCACGATATTCTTCAGCTCATGCACATTCAGATGCGTCTTCTGTCAAAACTGGGATATATCGCAAGATCCATCAAACGGTGCCCCTGTCGACTCACGACAACTCGCGCTCATTATGAAGAACCTCAGAGCCGAGGGTGCTTTGAACATCAACTTCGTCGGGGGGGAGCCTACTCCCAACCTTCACACGATAGTTGAGGCAATGAACCAGCTTGAAGTGAATGTTCCGATGCTGTGGAACAGCAACATGTACTGCTCAGAAGAGACGATGCAGATACTTGCGGATCTCATTGACATCTGGCTGCCAGATTTCAAGTATGGAAATGACAAATGCGCCATTAGGCTCTCGAAAGTGCCACGTTACTTCGAAAGCGTTTCGAGAAATCACGAGGTTGCTCAGTCAAATGGAGACATGATCGTACGACATCTTGTCATGCCTAACCATGTCGAGTGCTGTACGAAGCCTGTGCTACGTTGGATATCAGAGCATTGTCCGAGAGCGCTTGTGAACATAATGGGTCAGTATCGCCCGGAGCACAAAGTCCCTCTTGAGCATTCCAAGTACTCGGAAATCACGAGAAGACCTGTGGCCGAGGAGATGGCAGAAGCGTATGACCTTGCGGACGAACTGGGGTTAGTGTACTCCCCGGTCTCTTAGGATCGCAACATCACTTGACGCCGTACTTTGCCACTGCTTCAGTGAAGATGTCTCTTCCCTTCACGTCGTTTGCCACTATCGCTGGAAAATCCCTGACGGTTAGCCTTCTGATTGCCTCTGTCCCAAGGTCCTCGAAAGCGATCGTCTCTGATTTCATGACTTGCCTGCCGAGTAGTGCACCTGTGCCTCCGATTGCTACTAGGTAGACAGCTTTGAACTTCTTCATCGCCTCGATCACCGCTGGGGCCCTAGGACCCTTCCCTATCGTAGCTTTGATTCCAAGCTCCATCAACCTTGGAGTGTACGTGTCCATCCTGTAGGATGTTGTCGGGCCGGCCGATCCCATTGCCCTTCCAGGACGCGGGGGCGTGGGGCCTACGTAGTAGATCACTTGTCCCTTCAACGGAAAGGGGAGCTCTTTGTTTGCGTCGATCAGCTCGAAAAGGCGCTTGTGTGCTGCGTCACGTGCGGTGTATATCGTGCCCTCAATCAGGACTTTGTCGCCGATCTGTAGGCTCGACACGTCGGAGTCGGTCAGGGGCGGTTTCAGCTTGATCGTTCTTACACTGGCTGACATTGCGATCCACTCCTCAGAGATCCACGCTCTTCTGTCGATGGGCGTGACAGTCCATGTTGACGGCGACAGGTAGGCTCGTTATGTGACACGGCAGGGTTTTGATATGAACCGCCACGGCGGTGGTTCTCCCGCCGAGCCCCATGGGGCCTACGCCAAGCTTGTTGATCTCATCCAAGAGCTCTCCCTCCAGTTGCGCATAGAAAGGATCTGAATGTTTCTCGCCAACTTCTCTCAGAAGTGCCTTCTTGGCGAGCATGCAACACTGATCAAACGTTCCCCCCAAGCCCACACCAACAACAACGGGCGGGCAAGGATTTCCCCCCGCATTCCTGACCGTGCCTACAACAAAGTCTTTCACGCCTTTCGCTCCGTCAGCGGGGGTCAGCATCTTGAACGCACTCATGTTCTCACAGCCACCCCCTTTCGCCAAGAATGAAAGCTTGAGCCTGTCACCCGGCACAAGTTGCAGCGTAATCATCGCTGGAGTATTGTCGCCTGTATTCTTTCGCCTCAAGGGGTCTGCGACCATCGAGAAGCGGAGGAATCCTTCACGGTAGCCTTCGGCCACCCCTTTGTTTATCGCGTCGATCAGTCCTCCACCTTCGATCCTGACATCCTGTCCCAGCTCGACGAAGAACACTGCATCTCCAGTGTCCTGGCATATCGGATAGTCTTCCTCTCGTGCAATCCGTGCATTGTCGATCAGTTGTTGAAGGACTTCTTTCCCCAGCGGCGATGCTTCAGTCTCTTGCACGGATTGGAACTTCTTCACCATATTCTCGCTAAGGTTGTACGTCGCTTCAATGCACATTCTTTTTGTCTGCTCGGCGATCGTATCAAACGTGATCGTTCTCATGACGTCTACTTCCTCTCTTCTGCCCGCTTCTTCAAGAGCGGAAGCTCTGTATATTCTTCTTGTCTATGATGAGGAAGGGGAAGTGAATACAGTACTTACACCCACCCGGACTCAGACCCTGACCAAACCGGGAGGCACAAGGTGTCCTGTTTGAGGTCTCTTTGTGTGCAGTTCGCTCCTAACCTTGAAGGCAGGAAGAACCCTATCGGTCATCTAGTTCGGAATTCGAGAAAGGCTAAAATGACATCTTCCTCAATATCGCCGATACACATAGGGACGATCTTCCATGAAATCTGAGTACGACGCTGTTGTGGTCGGAGCGGGTGTTGCCGGCTGCATGACTGCTACTGCGCTCGGAGCACGAGGGAAGAGATTGAGAGTTCTCCTGATCGACAGAAACCCGCGCAAGGAAGTCGGCAAGAAGACAACGCACGGATGGATCTGCGGCGATGCTGTTAGTGAGCACCATACGAAGTTCGTTCAGGAGAGACTGGGGATCAGATTTGGGCCGCCGGAGATTGAGAACAAAGTCAAAGCGGTCATGGTATGTTCACCTGACAAGAAGGTTAGCCACCCGATTGAAGGATCTGGATTCGTGCTTGATAGGCCGAAGTTCGCACGTCGTCTACTCAGAGAGGCCTTGAAGAAAGGAATCGAATACCGCGACCGAACTCAGGCTGTCGGCCTCTTGACCAAGGGAAACTTCGTAACAGGCGTCGTATGCCAAGACCAACGAACGAAACGAGGCCGGTCGTTCAAGGTCAAGTCCAGACTCGTGATTGACGCTTCAGGCATGTCCACAACACTCAGACGTAATCTCAGCATTCCAACATTCATTGAGAAAGAGATTGATAGAGATGATGTCGAGCCGACGATTCGGTTGATCGGGCGACTTGCTGAGGGCTTCGAAGTTGACACGTCTCGTTGTGACATCTATTTGAATGCGGACAGAGCGCCGGGAGGTTACCTCTGGATGTTTCCGAAAGCAAGCAACAAGGTGAACATTGGACTTGGTATCCAGCAGAAACGTACGACCGAATCACTGGAGACTCTACTGAACAAGTGGATTGCCGCGACAACTCTGTTCAAGGGCATGACACGACTCACCGACGATGGGAACCTACCAGGAGCTTGGCCTGTCTCTGTGGGGCATCAGAACGACTGTCTTGTCGCGAATGGATTCATGCTGACAGGCGACTCAGCATGGTTTCCGAACCCCATAAGCGCGGGAGGAATAGGTCCTTCGCTAACAGGCGGTCTGATCGCGGGTGAAGTCGCAGCCGCTGCATTGCAGGCCGGGGATGTTAGCGAAGCGAACCTGTGGGAATACAACACAAGATTTGTTGAGAAATATGGAAAGAAGACTGCCGCGCTCGAAACCTTCAGAATCTACTTGCAGACCTTAGACAATTCTGAGCTCAACTATGGCTTGCGCAACTTCGTAACGAACAAGGAAGCTGTTGCGTTCTTATGGGGACAAGTGCCGGAGTTCAGCTTCGCTGATAAGATCCTGAAAATTGCTCTCGGGATTCGGAAACTGACCGCTTTCAGGAATCTCGCGTATTCAGTGTCAAAGATGAGCGCGCTCAATCAGTTGTACGAGGAATATCCAAAGGCCCCGTCCGGTTTCAGCGAATGGAAGAAGAAAGTCGACGCCACCCTAGGCGAAGTTAGAGCGAGATTGCGCTGAGACGCATTCCGGAGATCCGCAGTCAACCACGGCTTTCGGAATCGTCATGACCTGCATCGCTGACCCAATAAGCATCGTCAGATGTGAACTCCTTCTTCCATATGGGAATCTCTTTCTTAACGCGTTCCACTGCTTCTTCCAGAACGGGAAAGACGAACCTCCGGTGAGTCCCGAGAACTGCTACAATCAGGCTTTCCTCTCCGACTTGGAGCCTGTCCACGACATGATGAATTGAGACATCCACAACGCCTTCCCTCTTGGCCAAGTCGTCTCGCAGTTCCTGGAGCTCCTGAATCGCAACTTCTTCGAACGCTTCGTACTCCAGACACTGCACTCTGCCTGCAGAGTGTTCTACTGGATCTTCTCTGACGATGCCAACGAACGTGGCCAACGCCCCGGCCCTGAAGGAGCCGGGATGTTTCCTGATATCTTGTATGACTTGCTGGAGGCTGACTTCGCCGCGAGAATGGAGACCAATGGTACCCAAGAAGCCCACTGCGCGAAAGTTGACAAGCTCTGGTATGAAAGGATGTCTCGCAATCGACATGATAGATACGTGTAGGCTACAGCAGCATTGGTGTCGCAAGGTAGAGCGCTGCGGCACATGTGAAAGGTACTGTGAAGTTGTCGAATGCTCTTATTGGGCCGAGCGTCAGCGCTTCAGCAACTGTTCCCACGAAGGCTCCGATCACAGAAAGCAGAATGATGGAGCTCAGGTTTGTAGATACGACCCCCGTCCACATGGCCACTACGTATGAGAGCAAGGCGCCCAGGAAGGCGAAGA
>JBAVVE010000187.1:0-12275 GCA_049697135.1 Bathyarchaeia archaeon
CACAAAACTCTGCGCATTCGGGAAGAGGATCACTTCTCTAGTCTCCGGAGCGCCAGCTCCATGCATCTTTGACGTTGACCAAGTGGTCACGAAACAATTCGCAGCTCATCCTGTCCAACTGGCGGGACACGTCTACGTCGCCAAACTGGTCGAAGACGGATTCGCCTTCCGCTTGGACGTCGACAGAGAGGTCTCACAGGACAAGTGCGTGGAGGCGATGAATCGACTCATCGCTAGCGACGTCATAATGCAGGGCTATCCGGAGACGCTCAGGCTCGCTCACATCTTCTCTACATTTACTGCGAACGACGTGATTGCCGTACAACGCTACTTGGCCTTCACACATGGGCTGAGGATCGCTCCAAGATTCAGCTTGAGGAAGTCGCTCTTCGGTCCCTTCGGAACTCTGGGGGCTGCATAGAACATTGAAGATCTACCGCAAGGAGGGCGACGTAATGCAGCTGATCAGCTACCCAGACGAGGACGTGAACAAGGGCGACTACCTACTTGTGGAAGACCAACGATCACACAGAGGATTGATCATTCAAGTTGTCGATATCCAGTTCGCAAACATCCCGGGAATCCTAGAGGACATACTGCGCGATGTGATGACTGAGGAATCAATACGCGGCAATGACATTGATCCGCTTGACATATCATCCCAAGTAGCTGTCTTGAAGGACACCAAGCTTCTTGTCTGCAAAATCAGAGGTGCTCTCGAGAACGGTCGCCCAACCCACAATGTGGCCTGGCTTCCGTCGAGGATCAATTCCGCCATCTCAAAGTTCCCCATCGAGACTATTGCTTCGGGCACTGACCTAAGTAGGCCGATACTTCTCGGAAGGATCAAACAGAATTCCAGTTTCATGATCGATGCCAAGATGCTCGATGGCAGACTCAATATTGTCACCGGCAAGAAGGGGACAGGCAAGTCGCATCTTTCCAAGCTTCTCGCCATGAGCTTCTTGGATCACGGCGCTCCATGCCTGATTCTCGACGTAAACGGAGAGTACACGAATCTGACGCGCAGAGCGAGTGGGGAGAACAGCCCCTACGAAGGCAAGATCACAGTGTTGACACCCAGAGTCAGCCTGAGATTCACATTAGCCGAAATCGGGTTAGGGACGATGCTCGACATTCTACTCCATGCGCTCGATCTCCCAGGAACATCGGCTCGCGTTTTCGCCAGAATCTGGAGGCAACTCGAACAGAAAAGCGATCTGACGCTCAAGTCGCTCGGAGAAGCCATCGCAGGATCCGACTGCCACGAGGGCGTGCGCGATGCCCTCCAGTCAAGATACAACACCATAGTCGACACTGGGATCTTCACAGACGACACCTCATCAACAAACTCACATCGGCTGATAGAACGCCTGGCGGCGGGAGGTGCCGTCGTTGTGAACATGAAGAATCAGCCGTTCACAATCCGTCGAATCGTTGTCGAGCTTCTGCTGAGCAAGATCACTGAACTACTTTCCCACGGTCGATTGAAGGCGGTGTTCCTGTTCGCGGAGGAGGCGCATCTCTACCTGCGCGAGACATACTGGGATGACATAGTCACCCGAATGAGGCATCTTGGCATATTCACAACATTCATTACCAATCAGCCGGACACGATCCAAGAGAACATCTACAGACAAGCAGACAACATATTCCTCTTCAACTTCACAAATGAGCGCGACCTAGACGTGGTCGCAAAGGCAGCCAAGATCGACGGCGAGAGCGTCAAACTACTCGTGAAAGACCTGCCTGCCGGCCACTGCTTGGCGATCGGAGACGTGGTCCACGATTTCCCAATCGTCGTGAACATCAGGCCGCTCGATGTGGAAGCACTGGGTGGAACTAGGTACTTCTTCGAAGAGAACCGCATAACGTGCTCCAAGTGAGCTCAGCCCAAGGAACGGTTAGATGCCTGGGCGACTAGATTTGGGAAGGCAATCTTGGATTGACATCGGCGAGGGGCCTCGTAATCCTGCTCTAGCAACTCTTTACTGGGTCAAGTGCACGTGTTCTCTTGATCTACCGAGCTGTGGCCCATGACCACCATGCCACCAAAGTTAGCATCAATGATTCACAGGCCAAGGGTGGTACGTATTTTGGAGGTTTCAGACGAGACTCCAACAGTGAAGACTCTCAGTTTCAAGGACAATTTGTCAGCCGGCGCGATGCCAGGCCAGTTTGGCATGGCCTGGGTACCGGGAGTAGACGAGTTCCCGATGAGCCTACTTCCTTCGGGTCGCGAGGATATTGTCACGATCGCCGTGAAGGAACGCGGCCAAGGTTCCCGAGCCCTTCTCAGAAAGAGAAGTGGAGATCTGATCGGGATCCGCGGCCCATATGGCAGAGGCTTCACATATTCAAACGAGAAGAAGGTGCTGATGATCGGCGGAGGAACCGGAGCGATCCCTCTGGTCGCGCTCCTTCGTACTCTCGTTCATAGAGCTGTCGAATGCAGTTTTGTCCTAGGGGCAAACTCGAGCCGAGAACTGATGTTCCTGAGCGAGATAAGGCAACTCGTCAAGGAAACTGTAGGCTTTCTTGCCGTGACGACCGATGACGGGTCGGCCGGAACGAGAGGGCTCGCTACAGATGAGGCCGCGAAGTTGCTAGGCGATAGGTGCTTCGACCGAGTCTACACCTGCGGACCTGAGAGGATGATGAAGAAGGTCATGGACCTCGCAGAGAAAGCTCACGCGCCAGCTGAGGCGGGACTGGAAAGAATCTTCAAATGCGGATCAGGGATCTGCGGAAGTTGCTGCATCGGCCCCTACCTTGCCTGCAAAGACGGGCCAGTCTTCAGCGATGAAATGCTGAAAGACATGTCCGAGTTCGGTAAGACAACCAGGGATGCGTCGGGAAGGCCCACCGCCATATAGGAACCGTAGCTGGGGCTTTCTAAGCTCTGCTAGCCCAGCATGTTGTGTGTCCCGCGTAGAGAATATATTTAAGATGAGCTGATCCAAATAGGCGGGTCTGTCATACTAACCATAGGAGGTGTTTGCGATACCAACTCACGGGTCCCTTACGAAAGCTGGAAAAGTCCGTCAGCAGACTCCAAAGGTTCAGGCTGCGAACAAGCGTTCTCCTGTTCCGAGACTGCACGTACGGCGAAATGCAGAGAAGAGACTGATACTGAATAGGAAACCAGGCCAGAACTGGATGCGCACCTAGACAACTAACAGGTACGTTCTTTTCTGGATCTGATTCCTCCTGCTTCATACTAGTTAGTGGAATCTCCAATTATTGATCGGCGCTTGCACAATGCCCCTCAAGCTGCAGCCCATTGGTCATGTCAGAACCAGCGCGAGCTATGAAGCATTACGTCACGGATCAGCCGTATCGAAGATAGTCATCAGTCCGAAGTTCGCGAAAGGCCTCGAGGGGCTCGAAGATTTCTCACACGTATACATACTGGTCTGGCTTCACAATGTGCCAAGATGGGGTAACCGACTGAGGGTTCACCCTAGAGGACGTGTTGACATTGAGAAGGTCGGGGTCTTCGCTACAAGATCTCCCCATCGACCAAACCCGATCGGTCTCACGCTCGTGAGATTGCTCAGTAAGAGAGGCAGGACGTTGACTGTGAAAGGTCTCGACGCTTATGACGGCACACCTGTACTCGACATTAAGCCACACGACGAACGAGATGGCACTCCACGACCCCGTGTCCCACGCTGGTGGAAGAGGCTCAAACGCGAAAGCAAACACGCCCATCGAGCTGCACGTGCGTAGATCGGACGGCGAGGTTACGAAGGGGGGAGGTTCGCTTTCACGACGTTGTAAACGTCTAGCAGAGAATTGCTTCTGACAGTGTATGTCGCCGCTCTTGACACGTCCTCTTTCGAAGGGTTGAACGCGACTGACAATCCAACCGCCTTGAAGACAACTATGTCGTTGATCCAATCGCCGACATGTGCACAAGACTCGAGTCCGATTCCTTGTCGCTTACAGTATTCCTGCAGACCAGTCAGCTTGTTCGTCAGTACCTTCATGCGCCTGGTCAGTACTCCATTCTCGACCTCGATCTCGCTCCCTATGATATCCTGGAAACCGCAGGATCTGAATGGTGCAGCAGCGAAAGACGGGTTATCGGTAAGAACCACGACTCTGACTCCTGATCCCTTCAGCTTCTCAACGGTGGTCTGAAGATCACCGATCAGCGGCAGATCTTGAGGGTCAGGCGTGATTTCATCTACATTCAATCCGGATAGCAATTCATACTGGATCTGAATCTCCTCTTCATACCCGAGTTTGCCCTGGTCAAACAGCACGTCTTGAAGCTCTATCTCGTCATGTAACGATTTGGGGACTCTAAGGTAGTAGAGTATCCTGCCTCGTAGAATGGTTCCGTCGACATCGAACGATACCAACTTGATCTGTGCTTTCTTCACCATTACGCAGCTCCTTTGATCATGCATCGCCAGATGGTTGCCAGAAGCCCTCCTTGCCATGGTACGCTCTTTTTTAGGTTGCAGTCGGAGGATGAACAAGGCGATGCGCCATGCGCCGCACTCAGGTTCTTGCCACAGACGTAGACTTCACCTTGACCGACGCGCGCTTGAGGCTCAATACGGAAGCCGTTGAGGAGATCAGGCAACTTGAGAGGAAGAGAGTCAAGGTGATTCTCATAAGCGGAAGGAACTTGCCGTCAATCGGGTCACTCGCACAACTCATAGGCACCTCCGGGCTCGTGGTGGGAGAGAACGGAGGGGTGATCGCCCGGTATCAGACGCCGATCAAGATTCTCAGCAGGATTGAGAATGCTCGCGCCGCATTGAGGATACTCAAGAAGAGAATGGGTCGTAGAATCAAGGAGAGGGCAGACAGCAGGTACGGCATGCGCCTCTCCAGCGTGTCCCTGGAACGATCATTTGAACCAGAAGAAGCCAGGAGGATCCTTCAAAAGAGCCGCTTGAGAGTTGATCTGACAGACACTGGGGTCAGCTTCCAGCTCTTGGATTCTCATGTGAGCAAAGGCTATGCACTAGCGCAACTGGCTCGCCTGAAGAGGCTGTCATTGGCTAATGCAGTGGCGATCGGCGACAACTACAATGACTTGAGCCTCTTCGAGGCGGTGGCGTATAGGATTGCAGTGGCAAACGCCCCAGAAGGTGTGAAAGAACGCGCAGACTACGCCTGCAGGCATCGGTACGGCCGAGGTTTCCTTGAGGCGGTCGCCCACCTCGGTCTATGAAGCAAGCTTAGACGACGCGCTGGTTTCGAGCGTGAATGCTATAAAACTATACTTAGCAATCTCCTGAGTCTCAGGTTCCTCTTCCTGAAGGATCCTCGAGACAGGAGTTCGTCGAGAGCATCAGCGCTCATTGTTGTTCAACACGCGGAACAAAGGCGATTGCATAAGAAAGGGATTATTGAGCCAGTCGATACATCGAACTCCGAGCGGTCATCGCCGACATTGACATGTCAGGGGACATGTCTACTGCCCTGTTCAATGTCAGTTTTGCGACCCTGCTGCTTCCTTTTTCTTCGTTCGTAAACGTGGTAGAGTGGTACACCGACCACTGCTATGGGAATCACTGATACTACAAGGATTAGCATTCCGCGAAGAACCGTGAAGAAGCCTATGATTGTTATTCTGAGAGTCTCACCCCAATCCATCCCTGGTGGCGTGAAAGGAGGAGCAGGCTCAGTCAGCAGGACCTGGATCAGAGACATCTCGGCGTTTCCTTCGAGATAGTTGATCTGACCTTGTAGGCTGTCAATCTCGCCTCTTATCCTGGTCAGCTCGTTCTCAACTCTGAGGACTTCGTCGACGGTAGTTGCCATTGCGAGGATTTCGCGGAGACGTTCCTCTTGCTTCAGCATGTTGGAGAGTCTGGCTTTCACGTCGATGTACTGTTGGGTTACATCTTCGCTTGTAGTGCTTTCATCGAGCACTTTACCGTAGGCCTCTATCTGTTGAATGGCGGCATGGAGCTTGTCTTTCGGAACGCGGATTCCTATCTCAGCTCTGGATTGGATGCCATAAGAGGAGCGGGATGAGCTTGCTACGTACCCGCCGTAGCCTTCGGCTAGGCCTCTGATCTTCTGCAGGCATCCTTGGATGTCTGTTGTCTCGAGTGACACTTGCGCAATGTATATCACTACTCTTTCTTGGGGCGCTGTTTTCGGCTCAGTGCCTTGAACGTACGCCACATCCTCACTCGTGGTCATTCTTGCGGGCGGCGTCTCTACGCCAAGTACGTCATAACTTGGATAGAGTATTCCGATGAAGAACGATCCCAAGACGATCAGAATCACAACGGATGAGATGATTAGCGTCTTCTTTCTGTTCATCTGTCATCACACTCATTGCCCAAGTAATGCGTGCATAAAGTGCTAGAGCTTGGAACATTCCGTTCAAAGAATAGAACAGCCGAATTGTGAGGAGAATGATTCCCAGGCTCGTGCTCGATCTTAAGTCCGGGCAAGCAAGCACTACTGGGAGTGCGGGCAGTTCACTTCTCGGATATGTCCATCACTACTGCGCGGTTGAGCTTGATCACATCCGCTGTCTTCAGCTCGAGAATCTTGTCTCTCGATCCTCCACCACAGAAGATCGTCTCGAAACTCAACAGGTCTTTCTCCACGACCACATCCATCGTCGTTTTGTGGTGAATAGAAGGGGTTCCTCCCGGCGGGTGTCCGCTGACTTCTTGAGCCTCGTTGAATCCAAGCAACTGGATGTTCCGCGTGTTCAAAGCTTGCGCGGCTCTTTGGAGGCTGACTCTCCGGTTCCCTGGGACTATCAGTAGGGCATAGCGTCCATCCGAAGTCTTGCAGACAAGATTCTTGGTGATTCTGCTGAGTTCAATTCCAGTTGCAGCAGAAGCATCAGCGGTATGTAGGGTCTCTGGTTTGTCTAGGAAACGGTGCCAAACCCCTTCTGCCCTCAGATATGTCGCCAAATCCACGTGTCCATCGCCTCGCCCTATCTGCTGCTAGGAGTAGTGGCAGACTACATGTCCTAGGTCTTTTCTATTTCCACCTCAACAACAGTGCTTGGGCCACGGGAGAGGAAACAGAGGTGAACACTGGTGAAGATGGTCTGGCTACGGTCCCGGCGGATCTCAAGGATGAGGTGGCTGATATGACTCCGAATCAAGCACGTCCAAACCGATCCGCGATCATTCTGGCCGGAGGAATGAGTTCAAGGTTTGGCACAAATAAGGCGCTCCAAACTCTCGCTGGCAAACCACTGATCAATCATGTGACGGAACGGATGTCCAACGTAGTAGACGAAGTGCTCGTCGTTGTGGGCCAAGGAGTACCAAGAACCGAGTATTCCTCAGCTCTGCCGCACAGCGTCAGAGTGATAAACGACGAGATCGAGGGGAAGACCCCGCTAGTTGGCATCGTATCGGGACTTCGATCTGCGAGATCGGATTATGTGGCTGTGTTGGCCTGCGACATTCCATTCGTCAATGATTCAGTGGTAGATCTGCTTTTCCGGCGTGCGCTAGATGTCGACGCAGTGATTCCAAGGTGGCACGGAGGGCGCATCGAACCGTTGGAGGCCGTATATCGCAGAGTCCCAACGCTTCTTGCAGGTGAAGAGGCGCTCGCTGACGGAGGCCTGTCACAGAAGGAGATGATCAATAGACTTGCTCGTGTTGTGTACGTTTCAGTCGAAGATGAGATAGCAGCCGTCGACAACGGCCTTCGCACATTCTTCAATGTGAACAGAAGAGAGGATTTGGCAACGGCTGAGAAGATGATCGCCAACGAGCGCCCTTAGGCGCCCAGGAATGATGCATCATGAGAGCATCACTGTTGTAGGGTCGAAGAAAGGCGGAGCAACAGTCATCCTGGCAATGGGCCAAGGCAAGAAAGCAGCCAAAGCCATCGACGAGTACCTGAAGACAGGGCAATGAAAGCCGGGCACCTAGCATACTTCACACGGATCGACTGATGACGACATGAGCTCGACGGTATAGTAACCCAGCGCCGCGAAGGCGGGGAAGTATAGCCTTCCTAAACGACACATAAATATCCGTCGATTGGGCGTGACTTGGCGAAGTTGCATGAGCTACTCAGTTGACGAAGTGTTGGATGTTCAGGGAGAAATCTGCCCTTACCCAGATATCAAGACGCGCAAGAAGCTGAAGCAGATGAAGCCAGGCCAGATTCTGAAGGTAGTCGTTGACTATCCGCTCTCGGTTGAGAGAATTCCACGAAACGTCACTGCCGAAGGCCACAAAGTACTGGCCGTTCAGAGAGTCAGCGGGCCTCTCTATGAACTCTATATCGAAGTTGGAAAAGCCGAGCACGAGGAATAGGTTGAGATGGGCATGTACGCTCTCGCGTCTGTTCAGATGGAGATCTGCGCTGCATGAAGATCGCGGTAATAGTTCAGACTGATCCTTCCAAGTACCAGGATTTCGAGACAGCGTATGAAGTTGTCACAGCCGCACTGAACAAAGGACATGAAGTTAAGGTCTTCCTATACGACGAATCGGTTGTCGCTGCCAGCAAGGATTTGGAAACGATTGGAAAGAAAGGGGCAGGTGAGATGATGAAGGAGCTTATCGAAAGAGGTGTCGAAGTTACGACTTGTAGTGCATGCTGTCTTTTCCGAGGAATAGCAAAAGAGATGTTAGTCGAGGGATCGCAGATGGGGGGCCTCCCTGACCTCGCCAAAATGACAAGCTGGGCAGACAGGATCCTGAACTTCAGCCACTGATGGGATTCATATGAAGCGACTCTTGATTGTGATCGACAAGCCCCCAGACATCAGACATCACTGCGGAACAATCGTGGGGGAAGGACTCCGCGCTGCAATCGGCTTGGCTGGAATGGATATCGATACGACAGTCGTGTTTGTCAACGACGCAGTCCTCGCAACTCTCAAGGAACAGAACGCTCAACCCATAGGAATCAGAGATCTCGACGAGTTCATAAAGGATGCCAGAGAGTTTGGATTGAAGACATACGTTCATCTGGAATCTGCTGAGAAGAGAGGCATACATCAGAGCCAGCTTGCCGGCTTCGGCACTGTCAACACAGAAGGATTAGCCCAACTCGTCCACGAGATTGATGCCACGATCACATTCTAGGTGAGCCTGATGCCCACACTCTTCATACTCCATAGGTCAGACCCGACGAGATGGGACCTAGCCTTCAAACTGGCCAGGTCGGGCGATGCAGTTGTCCTGATTCAGGACGGTGTTGTTGTTACCGCACGTGCCGCCGAAGATTCTGGAATCGAGAATCTAGTGCAGAGAGGCGTGAAGATACTTGCGCTGAAGGCGGATATGGATGCAAGAAAACTAAACATGAAACATGGTGTTGAGGGTATAGACTATGAGCAGGTAGTCGACCTTCTGATTCGGTATGACAGAACTTTCTCCTGATCTTCATTGTGTTCGAGACAAATGGTTGGCGACGCCACCGGCCAATATGCTTGAAGACAAGACTCTGTGAACAGCACACTCCTGAACAGTCCTCATCCCATCTAGCCATTTACCCGACGCCTTTCCAAAACGTTTCTGATCCCACATCGACAATGCCAGCACGATAGCGCGGGCGGCAGCTAAACAATACACATATCTTTGCTTGACTCTGTCTCGAGGGGCCGATCGATCGGGAGCGGAGGCTGCAGATTCTGACCTTTGAGCAGGTCTTGTCGGGGCTCACCGTGGGTCTCATGTTCGGGCTTGTTTTGCAACGAGGGCGTGTTTGCTTCAACTCGGGCTTTCGTGACATACTTCTGTTCGGAGACCGCACAATAGCCAAGGCGATCTGGATTGCGATAGTCGTTGAGATGATAGGTTTTGCAGCATTAGCTGACGCTGGTTTGTTTACTCCCTACCCGAGGGGGCTCTACTGGGCAGCAAATCCGATTGGGGGATTCATTTTCGGAGTCGGGATGGTTCTTGCTGGTGGTTGCGTTTCCGGTTCGACGTACCGAGCCGGTGAAGGCATGGTGGGCTCGATGCTTGCGCTGGTAGGGATAGGGTTTGGTGCGACTATCACGCTCGCCCTCTGGCTTGCACCCTTCAATAACGCGCTTCAGAAGACGACCGAAATCAAGTTTGTAGGCCAGGCACCGACCTTAGCAACTATCCTTGGATTGAACCACTGGGCGATCATAGTGCCGGTCGTGCTTGTCACCGTCATTCTGGCATGGAGGAGTCTCCGTAACACTGATTTTCGAAGTCTCTCGTTGTTTGGGAGAGGATGGCCTTGGTGGTTCTCAGGCGTCCTCTTGGGCCTCGTCGCAACCGCTTCCTACCCTGCCCTCGAACTGGCCGGGGGGACATATCCTGGATTCTGCGGCGGCTACATCGGACTCTTGACAGCCATCGCCGGCATCAATCTTGGCTATTCCTTTCATTGGGAGATGGCCTTGGTGTTGGGAGCGATTGCTGGCGCCACGTTGGCAGCCGTACTAGCTAGGGAATGGAAGCTGCGTATACCGCGACGCAGACTGCTTGTGCAATCTCTACTTGGGGGGATCGCAATGGGTTTCGGATCCATAATCGGAGACGGATGCAACATCGCCACGATACTCATCGGGGTTCCGTTGTTTTCTATCGGGAGCATCCTTGCAGGCGCTTTCACAATCTTGGGGTGCTGGACAGCCGCATATATCATGTTCAGGTGACAGAATGAGACTGACAGGCGGTCAGAGCTCTCTGGACTCACTCGTCATCTGCGTGAGGTACGACGATCGTCGGGCGGCGTCACTGCATGACCGATACGCTAGGCACATAGATGTTCTTGCGAAGACTCGGAGATGGAATCGTGCTGATCCAAGATGCCGTTTTCGTTTTCAGGCCCTCCCCAAGAGACCGGGCGCTCGATGATGCCCTAGCGAAGGGCCTGAAGCTGTCTGCAATGAAGGCGGATTTGGATGCGAGATCGGTCGAGGCGTCCTCGAGTGTTGAGGTCATCGGATACGACGAGCTTGTGGAACTCATCACTCGATACGGAAAAACCCTGTCATGAAGCTAGGCATGAGCGTCAGGCGATCGGACTAGGTTGTTGTACACACAGAACGGGATCAGCTTCTTGTCTGGAGTAGCCACGTGGATGCAGCATTTCTTCACTCTCTCTATGTCGAAGTTCCAGGCGTCTTGGAATCCATGTATGGTTATGGACATGCACTTGGCTGTCTGGAACAGGTCTGTAGGGCTGCAATTACGGATGCCCTCTTGGACTCTTGCCGAGCCTGGAACCGCCGACATTGACCACAAGCTCTCCAAGGAGTCCCTTACGAGTTCTCCGCTCACAACTCTCTCTCCATACAGCAAGGAGTCCAAGTAGGAGCCCACATCACAGACCCTAGTCAGAGGAACGAGTCCCTCGGAAGTGTTGAACGCATACGTCATCGTGCTGCAACGAGTGTCCGGACATGGAACCGGCACAAAATCGCTAGCCTTGAGTTCACTATCCGTCTGCCTTTCCACCGCCTTCAAAACGTCAGGAATTGACAACCGGTTCTCCGGACTGAAGACAGCGTCAGGATATCTGCCCGTGTATGTCATAGGCGACAATGCAACCCCGTCAAGTCGACGCTGTTTCGCGAACCTGATGATGTCACCGATCTGACTCATGTTGATCTCGGGCACCAATGCAGCGGCCACACTGATAGAAAGACCCGCAGCTTGAACGTTGTCGATGGTTTGCAGTTTCGTCGAGAGCAGTGGCGCGCCCCTTATCTTGACATAGACATCGTCAGTTGTTCCGTCGAACTGCAAGGAAACTTCGGACAGGCCTGCGTCAGCCAGCCTCTTGGCCAAGCCTGGATCCTCAGCCAAGACCACTCCATTTGAGCTAAGAGTAATGTCAACAAATCCCAAGCTCTTGGCCATTCTGACAATATCCACGAGGTCTTCCCTAATGGTCGGTTCTCCTCCAGTCAATTGAAGGGTTGGAGGATGGACTTCGCAGCTCAAAATGAACCTGAACATTTCCTCAAGTTTCTCGATCGTGGGCTCGTCGACAGGAAGGTCGTTCGCAGATGCATAGCAGACAGGACAGTTCAGGTTGCACCTATTTGTGAGCTCAACCATTGCAAAGCATGTATGCTGCCTGTGGTCAGGGCAGATTCCACAATCATGCGGACAACCTTTGGAGACATCACGCGCGTAGCTTTTGATCAGGTTCTTCTTCCCTGGTTTTCCATATCTGAAGGACTTCTCGTACTGCTCACCGTCGCTCCAAACAAGAGAACGGAAGAAGCCGTGCTCAGGACAGCTCTTCTCAAGATAGACTCCTCCCCCTCGTTGTGTGATTCTTGCGTTCAGTACGCGTAGACACTCTGGGCATAT
>JBAVVE010000188.1:0-4791 GCA_049697135.1 Bathyarchaeia archaeon
GGAATGACCGATGAGGAAAGAGAAAACGTGGTCCGAATGCTCAAGAATCGTCCAGCTGCTGAGCAAAGTGAGGTTCAGCAGACGTGGCATTCGAGTGGCCACGGGATTGACAGACTGCCCAAGGGAAAGATCCGTCAAGTAATAGCGGTCGCCTCCGGCAAAGGAGGAGTGGGAAAGTCCCTCGTGACCGCGCTGCTGGCAGTTGAATTCCATAGGCAGGGTTTCTCTGTTGGGATCCTCGACGCGGACCTCACGGGATCCAGCATAGCGAAAGTGTTTGGAGTGAAAGACCGCCCGGCGCCTTCTCAGTCAGGAATTGCGCCCTCGGTCAGCCGGACCGGCATCAAATTGGTATCAATGAATCTGCTCATGGATCGTGACGACGCTGCTCTGATCTGGCGTGGTCCCATGATCAACAGTGCGATACGCCAACTCTACTCGGACCTTGATTGGGGAGAGCTTGACTATCTCTTGGTAGATTTGCCGCCTGGCACATCCGATGCTCCTCTCACAGTCTTCCAGTCACTTCCAATCGATGGGGTCGTGATCGTTTCCTCTCCACAGGAACTGGCTCTGACGATCGTCGCTAAGGCGATCAACATGGCTGAAATCATGAGAGTTCCCATCCTCGGTCTTGTGGAGAACATGAGCTACTTGGATTGCCCACACTGTGGAAAGAGAATCGAGCTATTCGGAAGATCAAAAGGCCGGAAAGCTTCCGATCTCGCCAAGATAGAGTTCTTGGGCTCAATCCCTATGGATCCACGTGTATCAGCGCTCTGTGATGAGGGTAAGATTGAGGAGTACACGAGTCAGGAATCTACGTCGATCGCTCAGAGAGTGATTGATAAGACGCGACAGGTGAATGTGGCCGAACCGGTAAGGCATACTGGAAACCATGCGGAGAATGAAGAGCGGAGGTGACTTGTTTGGTCACTATGGAAGATATCATGAAAGCGTTGAAGGAATGTTATGATCCTGAGATCCCAGTAAACGTCTGGGACCTAGGCCTCATCTACGATGTTGCTGTCGACGGCGACAAAGTGCACGTGAAGATGACACTTACAGCCCCAGGCTGTCCAATGCATTCTTTCATTTCGCGAGAAGTCAAGGAGAAGATACAGAGCGTCAGCGGAGTTAAGGAAGCAACAGTCGAAGTGGTCTGGGATCCACCTTGGAGTCCAGACAAGATGAGCCAGGAAGCCAAAACCCAACTCGGGATGCAATAGAATCCGGCCCAGCGTCTCTCAACAGCACTGTCCGAGAATGTGGCTTGTAGTCCGTGAGACTACTTGGCTCCGAGTTCTCTCTTCTTCCAGCGCAGATTGTGGCCCCTGCATTTTCGGCAGCCGGTGGCTCCTTTTGCGTTTCTTGCTCCGCAGTTACGGCACACTTTGTAGTGTAGCCTGTGCTCCTGTGCGAGTTGTTTCTTGACTACGTCTGTGATCGGCAATGCTCAAGCTCCTTGAGAGTTCGCGCTTAATGTCAAAGGGGTTCAGATATATCTTCCGTGAACGCGTTCCAGAGCCTGCGAGCTGACGGTGCGCGCAATGGCCGACAACCCGGAATCGAGCATACGCGAGCTCCACGACAAGATCACAGCCTGTACGCTTTGCCACCTATGCGAGGCTAGAAATAAGGCGGTTCCAGGCGAGGGTCCAGCAGACGCGGTTGTGATGTTCATCGGAGAAGGCCCAGGCAGACAGGAAGATCTTGAGGGCCGTCCTTTCGTGGGCAGAGCGGGCAAGTTCCTAGACGAATGCCTACAGTCAATCGGTCTGAAGCGGGAACATGTGTTCATAACGAACATCGTCAAATGCCGACCATCAGAGAAATCGGGTAACTGGGTCAAGGACAGGAAGCCCACGAAGGAAGAGATCGCGGCATGTTCCCCATACTTGGACAGGCAACTCGAACTCGTCAAGCCAGAGATCGTCTGCACGCTAGGCGATACAGCGAGTTCTCAGATCTTCAAACGATACAGCATGGAAGAAGACACGATCGGCCACATCCATGGGAGGTTGTACTTGGCTGGAGCAATGAAGCTGATACCGCTCTATCATCCGGCCGCGGCGCTGTACGACAACAACCTCCGCCAGATAGCGATGATAGATTTCCAGCGCCTACGCCAAGTTCTCTCTCAGAGAAAACTCACAAACTTCTAAAGCATAGATCAGTAAGAGAAACGCAGGTATTTCACCTGTATGGGCCGGTAGTCCAGCTCGGTTAAGTGACGCTGCCCTCACATCCCACGCATGAACGGTGAGAACGGCAGAGGTCGAGGGTTCAAATCCCTCCCGGCCCACCAGCTTTTGGGTTCAAAACCCCTAAAGACCCTTCCCGCTGCTTGTGATCATAACGGACGAGTCTTGCTGTGAACTATAACGGAAAACGGGACCTACGGGATCCCAGAGGGAGCCCTCAGTGAATCTCAATGGTCAACAATACAATCACAGATTTGACAGAACCAAAGCAAAGTAACGGGTAAACGGAATCCTACGAGTCCTCCCTGACGCAATCAAGGAATCTGCAGATGGCGAGCAACGATACTCGCGGGGTACTAACAAAACTCATGAGGAGGGTCTAGTCCTTAGCTCAAAGGATTACTCCGAGAGATGCCTGCCACTGGATGCGACGCTACTTGGTGGAATAACCTCAATGAGCAGAGTTGCCATTGTCAAAGGAGAAGACGCACTCGAGTCGACGGTCAAGGCACTCGAGGCAATACGGTCAGAAGTTCAGGCGACCCTCTCTGGGAATAAGCCAATCCTGATCAAGCCCAACTACATCAATTCAAAGCACCCGTCAACAGGTATTACGACAGACAGCAGGGTCATAGAAGGAGTAGTCAAGTTCCTGAAACAAGACAACATCAAGACAATTGTCATAGGCGAGGGGAGCGGATTCGCAGACACATTTCACGCCTTCAAGGTCGCGGGTGTGGACAAGGTCGCGGAAAGATGGGATGTAAGACTCGTCGACCTCAATAAGGACGAATTCATTCAGGTTGCACCGCAGAATCCGCTGTCTCTTAGGAAGGTTAGAGTCGCCAAGACCGCTTTGGAGAGCAGCATAATCAGCGTTCCGAAGCTCAAACTTCACAGGATAGCCGGTGTCACATTGAGCTTGAAGAACATGATGGGTGCTTTGGCTTCCAAGGGCTCCATGCACACCGGAAGTCTCAGCGAGAACATCGTGGATTTGGCTTCTATTCTGAGACCTAGCATATCGGTCGTTGATGGCATAATCGCAGGCGAAGGGCATGAAACCAGCGGAAACCCCGTCGAAATGAATCTGGTCATTGCCGGAACAGACCCCGTCGCGGTCGACGCCGTTGGTGCCGCGGTCATGGGCATCTCGCCAACCGATGTCAAACACCTAGTGTTGGCAGAGAAGCAAGGGCTCGGAACATGCAACCTAGAAAAGATAGCTGTGCTGGGCGAACCTATAGAAAAAGTGAGCAGAAAGTTCAGTAGGTCTCTTTCATCGAGACTGCTTGTTCACATCGGATAAGAAATGAATGAATTCTACACGTGGCTAGGCCAGCGCTCCCGTAGCCAAAGCAGATGGATTGTTGCCTTTTTTTCAAGCGCCGACAGATCTGACGTATTGACCTGAGATTGGAATCTCGGTATCGCACTTGGCATCTCTTCCCTTCGGTAATTCGATACTTCAGGATGTCGAAACCGTAGCGTTGGATGAGGAGTTCCCCACAGTTATGGCAGTAGGTATTCTCCCACCTATGGCCGGGAATATTCCCTATGTATGCGTAACGGATACCCTGCTTCCTGGCCAGTTCTCTCGCCCTTTCCAGCGTCGACACAGGCGTTGGCGGTCTATCCGTCATCTTGTAGGCTGGGTAGAAACGTGTGAGGTGCAACGGTACATCCGGCCCCACCTCTCCTAGGCATCTCTCAGCAATTCCAGCAAGAGTCTCGTCGTCATCATTCACGCCAGGGATGATCACGAGGAGACTGGAAACGTGGTCATTGAAGGGAAGAAACTCCCAGCCCTGTGGCGTGGGCCTTCGTGCGTTCGAATCCCACCTCCCCACGCTTTTGACAAACCCCGAAATCCTAGACTCTCCTATTTGCTGGCCTAGTTGTAGTTCCAAGACATGCCGTGATTTCGAGGACCCTTTCCCGGCATTAGAGAGATCGGATAGTATTCCGATCCGGAGTAAGATTCTGGCATTGTCTTATTATGTCTCACATTCTCCTCGGAACTTGTGGTTGGAGCTACGCGGAATGGGAGGGCATCTTCGAGCCCCAGCTGGCAGTCGAGTTTTCACAATGAGTTGACAGAGCTTGATCAGAGAATGCAATCAGGGCGATGAAGTTGGAATCTTCAAAATCATCAACGAGTCCGCAAAGGCGTACAAAGACGTCATACCAGAGGACCGCTATCACGAACCGTACATGTCTTTGCAGGAACTTCGCAGGGAGATGAGTGAGATGACCTTCTTCGGCTACGAAGAGGAGGGCAAGGTCCTGGGGGTTGCAGGCTATCAACCGGTCAAAGATGTAACCCTCGTGAGACACATCTACGTACTGCCTGAACACCAAAGAAGAGGCATAGGAAGCAAGCTTCTCAGTTATCTCATGGGCATGGCAACTAGCAGGCAAATACTAGTAGGAACGTGGGAGGCGGCAACTTGGGCGATACGCTTCTACGAGAAACACGGATTCAAGCTTCTACCAAACAAGAATGGACTGCTAGGAAGATACTGGAAGATTACGGAACGACAGATCGAGCTATCCATCGTTCTGGGAATGGAACCATAACCTAGCA
>JBAVVE010000189.1:0-12567 GCA_049697135.1 Bathyarchaeia archaeon
TACCTTCTTGTCCAACAGGTACGCCTCACTTGACGATGGAACAAGCGCAGACACATTGAATAGTATTAAGCCTTGTCAGCAATCTAGCTCGCTGAGCGATGAAGCCGCATTGAAGCTAGTCATGTTCGAAGTTCATCAGCAGACAAGGCTCGGTGTGCTTGAGGCCGGTATGATCGTTGATCTGGCTTGTGCCCATGAGCTATGCCGTTCGAAACTCCGAGGGAACGTACGCCCGCCTGAAACCTTCCCCCAAACCATAATCGACTTCGTCGAACTCGGTGAAGACATCAAAGAGTACGTCTCAGAACTCGCCACTCACGCACGAGGACTCGTAGGAGAGAGTCCAAGTGAAGGAAACCAGAGCATGCTGTGGAGCATTCACGGTGTGCGTGCATTGCCTCCCGTTCCATGCCCTCCCAAGATAATCTGCGTCGGCCTGAACTACAGAGACCATGCAGAGGAGGCGCAGGTTCCCATCCCCGATAGACCCATTCTATTCTCCAAGCCGAGCACCGCGATCATCGGCCCAGACGATCCCGTTGTCTATCCTAGGATCTCAAGCCAAGTTGACCATGAAGTCGAACGTGCTGTCATAATCGGAAAAGGCGGCAAGGATGTCGCTGAGTCAGAAGCATTCGACCATGTTGCAGGTTACACTGTGTTCAACGACACAAGTGCGAGAGACATACAGTTTGCAGACAAACAATGGTTCAGGGGCAAGAGTTTTGACACATTCGCTCCAACCGGCCCGTATCTTGTGCTCAAGGACCAAGTGATAGACCCTAATCGCTTGAAGATGGAATTGAGAGTCAACCGCGAGGTAAGACAGAATAGCACGACAGCCAATATGGTTTTCAAGATTCCGCAGCTAATCGCCTTCATCTCGAAAGTCATGACTATCCAGCTGGGCGACATAGTTGCTACCGGGACACCAGCGGGAGTCGGATTCTATGATAAGCCGGAGAAGAAGCTCCTCAAACCGGGAGATGTGGTAGAGGCGCAGATCGAAGGACTGGGTATCCTAAGAAACAGAGTCGTAAGAGCCGGATGAAGACTGCCGGACAGGCTCTCGGGGAAAAACCTACCATGTCGTACGCAGGGCATCAGTCCGGCCTTCACCTACGACCAGTCTGAAGTATCTCGACCGCCCTGATCGCACTAGTTCGAGTCTGCCTCGTGCAAAGACACGCTCGCCACTGCGCACCTGCTCCGCAAAGCGACCACGAAACGAAACCACCTCACCTGGCTTGTGACGAGCGTCCCCCGTTAGAACCTTCACTTCTCTGAGCGTGTACCGGCATGGGGTCAGTAAGCATTCCGTGTCATCAGAGACCCTAGCAGATATGCTGCAATTCCCCAACGGGATGCACCGCTCATCTCCGTACCTTTCTGAAATCTCTGCCCAATCCTTGATGCATCGAATGAAGTAGTCGTGACTCATGAACTTGCCCTGCAGGGCTTTCCTGCGTTCCTGCAATTCAAAATCCCTGAAAGTGATAGCATGCTGCAGGCCTCTCCTCGCGTACAGTCTTCTGAGATCGCGAGTCCCGTACTTGTGAAAGTGCCGGCCTTCTTCGAGGAGAGCGAACAGGGCTTGCTGAATGCGCTTTGCAGATTCCATGCCATAGACTATGATGTCTATGTCCGAGTCGCGGCGATGTAGACCCACGAGCAGAGAACCGGAAATACCGAATTTTGTGAGCGAGATTCCTGACTTGCACGTGAGTTCCTTGACAAGCCTTGCCGCGCTTGCCTCAAGCGAATCACGATGTCTCGAATTGAGAATGGCTCTCAGTCGACGTTGAGGCAAGTGCAAAACTCGGATACTGTTTACCGGGACCCCTTGAAGGTCACGGCCTTGTATCTCGTCGCAGTACAGGTACTGTGGCCATCTCTTCTTGACTAGAAGGTGTCTTCGAGGGAGCTCGTAGACCTTCGCGTATCGAACTCCGCCTCTCAGCCTTGTGCCTCGACCGTCAGGGTAGTAACGAAGGTACGCGACCACCCTGTCTGAAGGATGCAGTAGGCCCTTGACGTCAAAGAAGAGGCCATCAGAGGTCTCCACGAAGTCACCTTCTCTGGCCTTCAAGTGTGGCAAACTCACACTGGATACCGTCTGAACGCCACAATATCCTTGACGGAAACGATTTAGAACTCGAATTGTGGATATGGCCGAACCCTGGAGGGTTTGGAGGACCTACAGTTGGTGTCTCAGCTGCATCCCCATCTGACTGCGCGGCAAGTCTCGGCGATCGCCATCTTTGCGGCTATTCAGGCAGTGGTCACGATAATCCCGTTTTCGATAGCCATTGGAGTAAGCGGGAGCATCACGCTGGGAGTTGTCACAGCCCCTCTCATCGGATTGCTCCTCGGCCCCCTCACGGGCGGATTCTCCGTTCTGGTGGGTGCGCTGATTGGATTGTTCCTTAACCCTGCAGGCGCCATTTTCGGGATCCTCACACCTCTGCCTGCAGCGCTTGGTGCGTTAGCAGCAGGATTCATCAGAAAAGGCAGGGGATACGTGCCGGCGATGATAATCCTGCTTTGCGTAGGTGCATTTTACCTCCATCCATTCGGTCGTGCTGCCATGTTCTATCCATGGTTAAACGTGGTCGCCATGATTCTCGCGTTCTCGCCAGTTGCAGATCTGGCTGCCAACTACTTTGCGTCCAATGGACTGAAGAAGATCACATTCGCGGTCGCCATAGCTGGTTTCGTTGGCACAATGACTGACCACACTTTCGGAAGCGCATTAGCCATCTGGTACTACAATCTACCTACCGACATCTGGAATCTTGTCATGTATATCTATCCGGTCGAGAGAATCATAACAGTCGCCATCGTCACTGTCGTTGGCACTGCAGTCTACTACCGTCTGAAACTGTCGGGAATGCTAGACGCTTCTTAGGCTTTATACATCCTCGATGTTCCGGGATTGGAGGACCGATTCTCAGGATGGAAAAGCCAGTCATGGCTGCTAGGAGTCCCTGAGGAAACGCCTTCTGCAACATGGAACTTGAACGCAGGGATGGAACGATGATTCCAGCTGAGATCTCCCATACACGGCTTATCTCGTTCGCTGCGGCATTTGCTGCGGTCTATGGAACGTTCAGGCTGTTCCCGATTCTTGTGCTGATCGGCGGATCCGGGCGCGTCTTTAGCACCACAGAATTCATTGCGCCTCTTCTGGGAGTCGTGTTGGGTCCCTACGCAGGTCCGGTCGCTGCGGTGGTCGGGACATTCCTTGGGATAATGATCACGGGCCGGACGAACTTCTTCGGACTTGATTTCCTAGCGCCGATGATGAATGCGCTCGTTCTCGGTCTGTTGATGCGACGAAAATGGCTCCTTTCAGTCCTAATCTACTCAGCATTGCTGGCCTTGTTCTTTGTTCATCCCTCAACGCTGCATTTCGTTTCAGTCCCATTCCTGAATGGAACGACTGAATTCCCGTTCATCTGGCTCCACATCGTCGTCTGGGTTCTCCTAGTATCGCCGCTTGGTAGAAGGCCGGTCGAGTGGATATCCGGGGCAACCAGATGGAAGGCAATAGTTTCTGCATGTCTCCTCGCCTTGATTGGTACGATGACTCAGCACCTTACCGGAACACTGATCTTTGCGAGCATGGCAGTGCCGCTGATGGGCCTCACACCACAGAGTCTGGCCAAAGCATGGTTGGCAATATTCTATGTTTACCCGATAGAGAGACTGGTCGTCGTGCTGCCTGCTGCAACATTGGTGACATTCGCTGTGGTCAAGGCGCTCAAGGCGACCGGCCTTCTCCACCAACCAAGCGGCATGAAGTCATGAGCGCCGTTCATGGTGAGAGCGCAGTCTAAGCGGGTCCAGGATGTCTCACTATGAGCACAATGCTCGACAGAGCTGACGAGATTGCTGCCTCCCTGCAGCTTGCTTTGCTGCTTGAAGTCAGCGCATATCCTAAGCCTGGAAATGTTCACAGGACACAGGATTTTGACAAGACACGATACGAGCATTTCCTCGCCTCGGCCGCAGCACTTGGATCACACTTTCGTCTCGCAGCATTACGTGGGCATGGAATTGGCACCCGGTCGTCGCGGAGTCGAGGACTCGCGATTGGCGAGCGTATTCGTAACGCAGTTGAAACCTGCTCTGAATTTCAGCATGGAGGAAACACTAGCCTAGGCGCGATCTTGCTCCTCATTCCGATTGCCTACGCATCGGGAATGGGCTCGCCTGGATCCACATTGCGGGCTCGCGAGATCAGAAACAAGTTGAGGGAAGTTGTGAACAGGACGACATCCGAGGATGCTGTGAATGTGTATCTCGCAGTGTCCCACTTGTCTCCCGGCGGAATGGGCAAGGTGCCGGAATTAGACGTTAATGATAGGAACTCAATCAGGAGAATTCGCAGACAAAGGCTCTCACTGCTCGATGTCTTTCGAATATCGGCCGAGTATGACGCTGTATCTTCGGAATGGGCCAACAACTTCTCGGTAACATTCGACATCGGACTGCCATTCCTGAAACGGGAACTACGTTCAACAGGTAACATCAACACAGCAGTTGTCGACACTTACCTCAAGATACTCTCTCAGGTTCCGGACACATTGGTTGCTCGAAAGCAAGGCGTGAAGAGGGCGAAAGAGATCTCTCTCCAGGCGGAGAAGGTTCTTAGAAAGGGCGGAATGAAGACTCAGACCGGACGAAGAGCGGTCGAGAAGATGGACAAGGCGCTCCGGAGATCAGCCCATCGCTGCAACCCGGGCACGACCGCCGATCTCACGGCGTCTACCCTGTCAGTGTTGATTCTTGACGGGTACAGGCCCTAGGAGGGCCGGATGCATTATCTCATTCCGGTCTTAGGATCACGATTGGCTTGTGCTCGATCTGTTCAAGCATTTGCCAATCGACATCAGTTATTGACACGCCAAACCGTGCAGCCATCTCCCAAGCGGTTCTTCCCGCCCCGAAGCCACGGACTTTGTTAGCGAGGCCGGCCACACGCAACGCGAACTCTGGAGTAATCTCAGAGCCTACCCATGCAAGAGGCGTTGACCTCGCTCTCCACCTGAGAGCACGCCCTATCAAGTATGCAAAGAAACCGAGCCTAATGATTCCTGAAATCTCTGTATTCCGCGAAGCGACATGAATGCTAGAGCACGAGTAGGTCTTGTCGCTGTCCACGATGACCACTGAGACCTTCTTGCCGAGCCCAGCGGTAATGCTACTCCGTATCTCTTCAGCAAGGTGCGCGGGGAATTCGAGTGGCAGGCTAGCGAAGGAATATGGCAGATTCGATGTGTCTATCCCACCCTCAGAGAAGGGCCGGAGAGCTTGGAGAAAGCCAACCTGCTCCAAACAGACCTGCTTGTGCCTAGCCCCCTCTAGGGGGGGGTACCCCCTTAGACGCGATATGTTCGCGCTCGTAAGGTGGCAGAGCCTACCGAGCAAGTGGCCCCAAATCAGTCTCATCCAGAAGAACGTGAGAATCCGCGCCAATGCGCCGGGATGGGCTTGGGACTCGTCGACGAGCCGACCCTGAGCTACCACGAGCGCCTTCTCTGAAATGGCGACAATGTCTCCCTCCTGCAAATGCGTCGTGAGAGACTCGAGAATGATGTTGCGATAGTTGTCCCCGGGTTTCCAGTATTTCGTCCTGACAGCGTAGCTCACGATTCTCAATTTGAGTCCGCCGGCGCCAGCCTGTGCCCTATTTAATACGAGTCAGCTTGTATGAGGTCGGAGTATTTCTCACTTGAAAGTCGGCCTCATGACTCGCGACCAAGATGCATGGTGCTCGTCGAGACTGAAGGAAGCGTTCGTTCGGAAGAGCGTAGAGCCCGTAGCGTTCAGATTCTCAGATGTGGCAGCGCGAATCGGATCGACCCCTAGGTTCTCACTCGGAGAGATCGACATTCTCAGTAGTCTATCAGCAATTCTTGTGAGACCGATTGGGCGAGGATCGCTCGACGAGGTCATCTTCCAGATGGATGGACTCCACAAACTGGCTAGAGAGGGAATGCCAATCATAAACCCGCCAGCCGCGATCGAGAGGGCTGTTGACAAATACTATACCCTCGCGCTTCTGAACGAACGCGGCATACCTGTGCCCAGAACCGTTGTGACAGAGAACATCCGCGAAGCCATGCAGGCCTTCCGAAGCTTCGGGGGCGATGCTGTGATCAAACCAGTCTTCGGATCCAGAGGAATTGGAGTCGCCAGAATTAGCAATGAGGACATCGCGGAGCGAGTCATGAGAACACTCAGGTTCTACAAACATGTCTTGTATGTTCAGGAATTCATCGGGCACGGAACACGGGACATACGCACGTTCGTTGTTGGTGGCAAGGTCGTCGCGGGCATCTTTAGAGTGTCCAGCTCTTGGAAGACGAATGTAAGCAGAGGAGCCGTACCGAAGCGGTTTCAGGTAGACCCGGAAGTGGAAGCACTGGCCGTGCGCGCCTCAGAAACCCTTGACTGCAAGATCGCTGGCGTCGATATTATGGAAAGCGAGCGAGGATTGGTTGTCCACGAAGTGAATTCTCAGCCTGGTTGGAGAGGTCTGCAGGCGACCACAGACGTGCGAATAGCTGATGAGATAGCAGCCTTCGTGATCGCGCAGGCGAAGAAGTAAATGCCGGCGAAAGCCTGGCGAGCACATTCTTGTGGCTGCAGATAGCTCTGATACTAGGATTGGATAGGCAAGAGGTAATCGTTGCCCTCAGCCTCAGGTGACCCGATCACTATTCGATGTCGAAGACCCGACACGGATTCGACCCTCTCGAGCTTTCCTCTACATGAGGCCCCTTCACCGTCTCTCGCTACGTCAGCATACAGGCCCTCGAAGCTGACGATCCGATCCACGGTGTAACCTGAGAATGCCCCCTTCAGGGCAGCTGTATCAACTCGGTAGACTGCAGGCATGAATAGGCTCTCACTGCAGTCTCCTATCTTGGCCGTGGCGTCAACGATTCCAACCGGAACATAGCGCTCGTCACCATAGTGGTCTTGTGCTTCTGATTCTGTGTGAACTGCATGTACGGAGAATTCTGTTCCCTCAAAGAGTCCGATATTCCACTTTCGAGCCAACAGATCCAGAACATTTTGCCGTGTCAGCGAAGTTGAACTGAGCCTTTCAGCGATCCATTTCTCTCGGGATGTCCCAGCAAGTTCTCGAATCGAACTCGTTGATGGCTTGTTCTGCAAGTAGCTTTTGACTCGAAATGCATTCTTGGATCCGTAGACCACTATGTCGATGTCAGAGAATGATGGATCATGTATTCCGGCAAGAACTGATCCAGTCAAGCCAAGAGAATCCACAGAGACTCCAGCGTCGAGCGAGATTCGCTCGATCAGTCTGATGGCCTTGTTCTCAAGCTCGTCTCGTTGGCCAGCACTCTGAAGCTGGAGTACCCTTTGCTCAGGACGAAGATGGTCAGCGATTCTCCATGTAGGCACCGCCGGCAGACTAATACCATGCACGTTCGATTCGAACACATAATCCGGAGCGTTACTCCGAAGGAAGCGCATCGAATCTATCACACACGGAACGCTGTAATGCTCCAGTGCTCGACGGTAATGCGAATCACCGTGGCCCCATCTTCCGTGCTTGTCCGGGACATGCTTCAGGTACGCTATGACTCGGTCTGCTGGATGAAGATTCCCAATGACCACAAAGATGAAACATTCAGGCGTGATCAGATAGTCCCTGTCACGAAAGGAACGCATTGGAAGTTCTTGCTCCAAGTTGCCTGATTCTTTCAGAGTGCCGCGAACGAACATCCGTTCAGGACTTGAGGGACTTGTCTTTGATCATCAAATGCGACATCTGATCTTACTGGCTCTCAGACTGCGTCAAAGACTGGATATAGTGGCCGTACCTGGCGAGAGCATACATGGCCCTTGCGGCTCTTTCAGGCGTCTCATAGGCTGGGATGCCATACTTCTCGAACCTGATGCGGAACTCCTCTGCCATCTCTGTTCCTCCGACATCACAGGCGAGGATCGGTTTCACGTATCCTTTATGAGTCTCAGCAATAGCTTGTACAGCATCATCGAGTATCGGTGGTGCCTGATGAAACGCCATCACGAGCACCCCATCTACCTCAGTCGCATCTATGAGAATGCGCAGCACCTTGGCGAACATTTCGCTCGTTCCCTGGCCAGAAAGATCCAGAGGATTGGCTCCGGTCATTATTTGGAGCAACTCTCCTCTTGCCTTCATGGCATCCAGTTTTGCGAGAGTGCGTTCAGAAAGACGATCGACTTTGAGGCCGGATTCAATACACGCGTCGGCAGCGATTATTCCGGGTCCGCCCGCGTTCGTCAGGATCGATATGTGGTTTCCAAGTGCGGGTTTCTGAAACTGAAGAGCTTTGCCCATGTCAAAGAATTCCTCTAGTGTCTGTGCTCTTACGATTCCTGATTGAGTGAACGCTGCGTCGTAGATCTTGTCAACGCCCGCGAGCGCTGCAGTATGTGACGCAGCTGCGCGGGCACCTGCCTCAGTCCTTCCAGACTTTAAAGCGACAATTGGTTTTGATTTTGTGAATCGGCGGGCAGCGTCTAGGAATTCCCGTCCTCCTTTGAGGCCTTCCACGTAGAGTAGTATGACCTTCGTTTTCTCGTCTTGCTGGAAGTAGTCGAGTAGTTCGTGCTCGTCCACGTCGCATCTGTTGCCGAGGCTGACGAATGCCCGTACTCCCATCATGTTGCCTGCCATGTAGTCGAGCGCGGCGGCTCCGAAGCCTCCGCTCTGGCTGATGAGGGAGATGTTTCCTGGAAGCGGACGCGGTGTTGCAACTACTTCTCTCCCATTGGAGAGCATCTTGACTTCTGGAAGGAAGAGCGTGTCCATCCCTGAGTACGGGTCGTATATTCCGAGACAGTTTGGGCCAATTATTCTGATCCCAGTTTCGTTTCCAGTGTTGGTAAGCTTCTCGTCGAGCTCAGTATTGCCGACTTCTCGGAAACCTGAGGAGATCACGATGGCAGCCTTCGCATTCTTCGAGGCACCATCCTCGATCACCTGTGGGACACCCTCAGCCGGGATCGCGATAACCAACGTTTCAACATCCTGAGGCAGATCGCGTACTGATGAGAAGCACTTCTGTCCCAAGATCGTGGGGTACCGTGGGTTCACAGGGAAGAGTTCGGCTTTGAGAAGGCCTCTCTGCTTGTTCTCGATGAGATTGTGGACTATGATGTTGCCGACCTTTTGAGCAACTGGAGAAGCGCCTATCACTGCTACTGATCGTGGGGCAAAGAACGCTCTGATCTGTTCGCCTGACGACGCCATGATTACTTTTGTTCGGTACGTGGCATTTAAGCTAGGTCGAGAATGTCCGCGCTATTTCTTGATGCGGATCCGTCTTATGATGCATTCGCGCCCCGCTGTTATGGAGAGGGGTTTCTCACATTTGGGGCAATTGAAAGTTAGGAAGGAGATGTGAAACTGCGGATCGTTCAGATACGATAGTGGGCCGTCGTAGCCGCAGCTTTCGCACTTGCCTCGTCCGTGCATCTGTTTGATCCTCAGCTTCGAGTTCTTTGCGATCGTCTTGTCGGTGAGGATCTCGTATGCAAACTTGACCTGCTCGAGGCCGAGGAATGTCAGGTCACCAATCTCGACTTCTACTTCGGTGACCTCTTTGGCATTCTGCTTCTGTGCTTCACTCAGGACGGCCTCGACGATCTGGCTCGTTCTCGAGAGCTCGTGCATGGGCCGTCAACATTTCTCTTCGATCATGAACTGGATTTGAAGCCCAAAGCAGCTGCGACTTTGTCTACGCCTTCACCAGTTCTGCAATTCGTGAGGACTACTGACGTCTTTGCATTGACGGTTCGAACATCGTTGCTCAACTTGTTTGTGTCGACACTCATTGGGAGAGCGAGGTCTATTTTGTTGATGACGGCCACATCGGCATCGGCGAAGATGAAGGGGTGCTTCACGACCATATACGGTCCCTCGGTGACGCTTATGACAACCACTCTCTTGTCCGAGCCGAGTGGAAAGTCAGCGGGACAGATTAGGTTACCAACGTTCTCGATGAAAATCAGGTCAAGTGTGTTGAGGTCGAGTTTCCCGAGCGCCTTCCTGACGAGATTTGCGTCGAGATGGCATTCCCTGCCTGTGTTTATCTGCACAGTCTGAATTCCGAGGCTCGCTATGCGCTCGGAGTCGATCTCGCTTGTGAGGTCGCCCTTGAACGCAGCTATTCGATACCGGCCTTTCAGCAGCCGAACAAGCTGTTCAATCAAGGATGTCTTTCCGGACCCAACTGAGCCCATCACATCAATCGCTTGCACACCATGCTTTCGGAGCAAACTGCGATTTTCATCGGCTATGAGATCGTTTGCTCGCTTGAGGTTCTCGTCCAACTCGATGTCAAAGATCTCACCTGGCGCACTTTGTACGACACTGGTCATGCTGTGCAACCCGCAGCAAAGCCAATCCCTTTCTCCGAGTTATGAGGTTGCCGCGAACAAACTGATCCAAGACCAGGCCGTCAACAAGCGGTTTGTCTAACTACTATTGAGGTGTCGCGGAGACTATATGTGAGCAGTATATCTATTGGCTATAGTTATCACACAATCCTACAAATGAAGGACTTCGGATGAGCCAAACCGAAATTGGAAAGGCAATGTCTAGCCGCTCGAGGCTCCAGATACTAGAGCTCCTCTCGCGTAAGCCAATGAGCATCGAGGAGCTTTCTAGAGGAGTTTCTCTGAAAACGATAACAGTCAGACATCATGTCAACATGCTCAAGAGGATTGGGCTTGTCGAAGAACACGGCGAAGAACGTCGGAAGATCGGGAGACCTGTGATTAAATATCAGTCGACCCGCAAGCCCATGTCAATCCAGTACCCCAAGAGACAATACGAGTTACTTTCCCGTACGCTGGTGCGCGGCCTTGTTGAGAGTCTCGGAAGGGACAAGGCCGGAGAGGCTCTCAAGAGAATCGGCCGAGACCTTGGCGAGAAACTGGCACACGAGATCGCTGATCGTCACAAGATCACGCACTGGGATCCAGAGACATTCAAGAAGTATGTCGTCGAAGAGCACCTCTCAGAGATCGGAGCGATTCCCGAGATCATCGAATACGACCCGAAGAGGATACGCTTCCGAATGCACAACTGCGTGTTCTTCGAACTTGCAGGAGAATATCCGGATCTCATTTGCGAGAAACTGGACGAGGGCCTAATGGAGACTTTGCTGAAAGGGACTGTAGGCAAGGCCCACGCAGATCAGACAAAATGTGTTGTCCACCATGATAGATTCTGTGAATATGCGGTCCGATTCGCAAAGTAGACCATTGAAGGCGTGATGCGGAGACAGGTTGTTTGTCTGACGAATATGTGTCAATGGCGCACGGGGCTGGCGGCTCGGCGATGGATTCGCTGATAAAACGATACATGCTGAAGCATCTCGGGGGAAGCACAGCCGAAGTTCCGTTGGAAGCTCTTGACGATGCAGCCGTCATTGACGGAATCGTTCTGAAGTCAGACTCGTACACGGTGAAGCCTCTGTTCTTTCCGGGCGGGGATATCGGACGATTGGCCGTCGCCGGTACCGTGAATGACATGTCCGTTGTGGGAGCCGAGCCGCTCGCACTTGCTGCAGGATTCATTTTCGAAGAAGGTTTTCCTCTGTCGGATCTTGAACGCATACTCTCCAGTATGAATCAAGCATGCAAGGAGGCCGGTGTCGCCGTGATAACAGGTGACACCAAGGTCGTCGAACGTGGTGCGCTCGACAAGTTCGTTGTCAACTCCTCAGGAGTCGGAAGGAGAAGTCCACTCCTTGACAGAAACCTAAACGAGGTCAGGAAGTTCCGCGAGTGTAACGCGAAGTGGTTGCTCGATTCCAACATACGAGCAGGCGACCAGATCATCCTCTCAGGTGCCATCGGAGACCACGGCATAGCCGTTCTCTCAGCTCGTGAAGGATACGGATTCGAGACCAAGATTCAATCTGACGCCGCACCATTGAATCACATGATCGCGAAAGCATTGGAGATCGGGGGCGTGGTGAGCATGAAGGATCCGACACGAGGAGGCCTTGCAAACCTGTTGAACGAATGGTCCGAGAAATCAAAGGTCGGAATCCTCATCCACGATGACAAGATACCTGTACACACAGGAGTAAGAGCGGCATGCGAAATGCTGGGCTTGGATCCTCTGGAAGTCGGCAACGAAGGAAAGGTCGCACTGGCAGTCGTCTCGGAGAAGACCGATGAAGTCCTCGCAGCTCTGAGAAAGACTGACTACGGAAGAGAAGCTGAGATCATCGGCTGCGCGACAGATGAGTTCGACCTTGTGGCTGTGGAGACTTCAGTGGGCGGCAGAAGAATTCTGGCCAAACCGCTGGGTGATCCGGTGCCTCGAATCTGCTGATTCAAATGAAAGATATCCAAAAACGTTTAATCTGCGTCCGGGAGGTTGAGATGCCCGCTGACAACGAAGACGCCCTGGTCGTTCAGCGGTCCAGGATGATGGCCTGTCACGCCATCGACGCGGGAGATCAGCACCAACGAGTCTGATCCGCGACTTCGAATCCCGCCCAGGGCGCCAACCCCCTTCAC
>JBAVVE010000190.1:0-2316 GCA_049697135.1 Bathyarchaeia archaeon
CCCACACACACAAATTCAAACTACGCCAACCGACGGTTCAAATTCCAATGCCTGCGCCAAATGATCCGACGACGAAAAACCCCTCCTATCATGGTTCAAATTCGAGTGTCCGCACCAAGAGATACACACACAAATCAAAGCTTGTCAGCCTCTTCGAATGCTCTGGCTTCTTGCCCAGGGACGTATTTCGAAAACTCATGAACCCTATCAGGATATCTGACCAAGACTTCATCGTACGACTTGAGAAGTCGCTGATCATAGGGGTTGAAGTATTTCACTTCAGGAGTTTGGCAGGCTTTTGAGGCGAGACATAGGCTAGGTAGACCTGGTGGGTATTGCCTTGGTTTCATCCCGGGCGTTAACCTCTAAGCTAGTTTTGCTAGCTCGTCATGAAGCCATCCGTTTTTTTGCAGATGATTCTTTCCGAACTTCTGATCGGCTTCTAACATTTTTGCTCTAATCTGGTTCGCCAAAGTCTCGTGGCCAACTTTATCAAGTGTAGCCTCAACATCGCCGATATACCTCTTTAAGTAAGTGTACGGAAGACCGCCTTGATTGATCAAGAGAATTAGATCTCTAGCGGTGACGGGGGGCTTGGGTTTCCTCTCGTATTCGTCTTCCTCATGTCCAAGAAATCTGCGGATCATCTTTCGGGATGATGTTCTCAAGTCTGATCGGGTTGCAAAAGCGACTAGGAGCCCTGCCACTACGGAAATGGCAAGTCCCACCAGCACAGTCTCCACTGTGATACGTGCCGGTGCGACCTCGATGCGCTCGCTTACCACGAGACGCTCAGTCGTTATCGTAGAAGGAATGGCCACCGTTTGGCGCACCACGACAGTCGCCCACTGCTCTGAAACAGAGAACCACTCGGGCATCGTTCCATCAAAGGCCCCTCCATATCCACCGAATTCAAGCGGATGCCACGCCGCGCTATAGAACCTGGCATTGGTCAATTGCAGACTTGAGAAACCATGCTGATATAGAGCGTCAATGGGAACCGCTGTCTCAATCACGTCCGTTGACGTACCCATCTCTACTTCTCGGATTCTGTCAGACTCCTCTTCGAAGTTCTCATCATGGTCGAGATCCCCGCTCAAGTACTTCCAAACCTTGCCCCAGAGAGGATGTATCCATATCAAGAGGTCACTCGTTGCTCCCGGGGAAGCCAGTCGAATGTATAGACTCGTCACCCTTTCACCTCTTGCAGGGTTAGGTCGTAGGTTTACGTCCCCCCAGAACCTTGTCATGAAGTACAAGTTCGAAGAATCGCTGGTTAGGTAGACTTCCTTCAGGTCTGCCGTCAACCTGGGCAGTCCCTCGTCGTACAAGTCCTGGGGGTCGAGGACCAGCGGTTGAATGCCATTCCAATCCGCAGGATTGCCGTCTACAACTATTCGCCCTGCTTGCGTCAATAGCTCAAGCTCCTCCAGGCAGTGGAGGACGTTGTCGGCTGATGTCGCATAGTCTACCTGATCGCAGTACGCGAACCCAACATAGTCGAACGACAGTCTGTTGTTTTCTGTGCCGACAAGTCTGCGCGAACTGCTCGCCTTTTCGCCGTGCAAGAGATCGGTGACCCTACCTTGTGAATACGCGATGGGGGTGCCGATCGAGGAGGCGAGAAGGACGGTGAGGATAAATGCACAGCCACGCAAATTCATCGTTCGATAACACGGCCTTCTGTCATGCGTTGGTGTCACTGGCCTTCTCGTTGACGAGTCAAGCCCAGACCTTCTATCTTACAAGCTTTTTGCAATCTGTCTCCACAAAAGTTGAGGTGCCAAAGGCGGTCTTGAAAGCCACTGTCCGAACGACATCGTCGGAGGTCGTGCAGTTCGAGAACTGAGGACTGAGAACGAGACTGGACCCGAGAACAAGTATGACGAGGGTTGCGCTGGGATTCGAGCCCGAAACACCCCCTGCTGTCAGCGAACTAGAGTTGGGACTCTGGCCTACCATTATGGTATTCTACCGCATAATATGATTTGCCGAATGCCCATTCTGCTACGGGTTCATGGATAGAATAGTCGCGAACAGCCGCGTTCAGCCAGGCTTCAGAGTCACACTGACCAAGGAGATACGAAAGAAGCTCAAGACAAAGGTCGGAGACATGATAGCTTTCATCGAAGACGAGCAAGGGAACGTCGTCATCAAGAAAGCGGAACTAAAGACGGTCTGAGTGCCAAGGAACTGTTGATCCGAATGAAGAGAGCCGATAAGGACATTCGTTGTTTATGTAGTGGCACCGTCCGAAGTCACGCCTGTGAGGCAAGTGGATAAGCTACCACCCAATTTCACTAAGAACATCGAATC
>JBAVVE010000191.1:0-1914 GCA_049697135.1 Bathyarchaeia archaeon
TCTCCCTTGACACAAGCCTAGAGGATCCCAATCTCGACAGGATTGTTGACGAGGCGACTGACGCGGCGTTTGCGGGTGCAGAGGCGAAAGTTCGGGAGCTAGATCTGTGCGAAGTCTCGAGCGACTAGTGAGAATGGTCAAGACCTCACGTAGAGTTCTGATACTCGGCCATCAGAATGCTGACCCAGACGCCGTGTGCTCAGCCTACCTGCTGGCAAGGTTTCTCAAGAGAATGAACAAGCGACTTAGAACAACCGTTGTCTCCCCTGATGGCGTGAGCAAGGTTTCTGCCCGCGTCCTCCAACAGCTCCGATTCGCAGTAGAAGAAAAGGCGGAACCAACGGAGTTTGATGTGATCTTCACGGTTGACACAAACACGCTGCAGCAACTGGGCAGTCTGAAGGAACCAGTCCAGAACTCAGGCAGGCCAATCGTTGTGATCGATCACCACGCGATTCATCCTGACACACGTGATCGGGCAGCGATCCTCGTGTCGGACGAAAAGGCCACCTCTGCCTGCGAAGTCGTGTATAGTCTCTACAAGGCCATGAAAGTTCGCCTCACAAAGAAGGAAGCATTTGCGGCCTTTCTCGGGCTCGCATATGAGACCGGTCACTTTACGATTGCAACGACAAGATCTCTCAGACTGGCATGCGAGCTTCTGGACATCGGCGTCGATGGCACAAGGGCTCTGAACCTTATTCGAGTCCCTATGGACAATTCCGAGCGTATTGCTCGAATGAAGTCAGCAAAGCGCCTGAACTGGGAGAGTATTGGCGGATGGATTGTTGCAACGTCCACAGTGGGTTCATTTCACGCGTCTGTCGCACGATCTCTTATCGGACTGGGGGCACACCTTGCCATAGTTGGTGGAGAAAAAGTAGATAGATTGACGCTTAGTCTCCGCTCTACGAACGAGTTCTACTCGCGGACGGGGTTTCACCTCGGCCGTAACTTGGCAACGGTCTTGGGCGAGACCATGAATGGCGCCGGCGGCGGCCACTCCACGGCGGCGGGCGCAACAGTCCAAGGAAACCTGGATGAAGTCCTCAAGAAATCTGTTGAGCTGTTCAAGACACACTTGGACCGCGACAAGACAGTAGTCGAATGAAAGGCTATATGGCGTAGCCAAGATATGGCGCGCAACTCGAAATATGGTAGCTACTCGAGAACCTTCATGTTGATCTAGGACGGCGAGAGGGCACAGCGGCTTGTCGATTATTGGCGCAAGTAATCTGACCTTCACCTACGCTGGCGCACCGAGATCGTCCGTCGAAGATGTCTCCCTCGAAGTATCTCCTGGAGAGTTCGTCGTTCTCACAGGCCCGAGCGGATGTGGGAAAACTACTGTCTGTCGATGCTTGAACGGATTGATCCCGAACTTCTACTCGGGCGACTTCACCGGAGAGCTCGTCGTTGATGGTATGAATGTGAAGGAACACACAACGGCTGAACTCTCATCTCATGTAGGTTTAGTCTTTCAGAACCCAGAGAACCAACTCTTCTCTCTGAGCATCGAAAGAGACGTTGCTTTTGGCCCGGAGAATCTTGGACTCAGTAGAGAAGAGACGCGAAGAAGAGTCGACTGGGCCCTCGAGGTGACCGGAATCACGGACCTCAAGGATAGACCTCCATACGAGCTCTCTGGAGGCCAACAACAAAGGGCAGCGATTGCGGCGGTCCTAGCAATGCAGCCCAAGATAATTGTGCTTGATGAACCTACGTCGTTCCTAGATCCCAAATCAGCGTTGGAGATCCTCGAAGTCATTTCTGACCTCAACAAGAAACTTGGAATCACCATCATCTTGGTTGAGCACAGACTTGACCTCGCCTCCAAACACGCGAACCGAGTCATCGTTATGGACTCTGGCAAGATTGTCCTCGATGGAACCCCGAAACAGGTGTATGGAGAAC
>JBAVVE010000192.1:0-5624 GCA_049697135.1 Bathyarchaeia archaeon
CAGAATCTTGTCGAGTCCCTGTTCGTTCATGTCTGCATTAAGCATCCTTGATCCTTCATTTTCCCCAAAGAGGCCGATGACTACGGCTTTGATTGCCTGAGCTACTTCGTCGACGATCGTGACCTTCGGTTTGTGGGCGGAAAGGTTGGTGAACGCTTTTGCCATTTTGATGTTTGCGTTGTCTCCGAGGGTTGGAATCGATCCGTGGCCGGCTTTTCCTCTCGCTGTTAGTTTGAACCATGCGAGGCCTTTCTCTCCGACCGTTATGCGGCATGCTTTCTGCTTTCCCACCTGAATCGGGGGACCGCCTCCTTCTCCTACGACGTACTCGGCGCGGACCTTCTCAGGCACTTTCTTGGTGAGCCATTCAGCTCCGGAACCGGAGACCTCCTCGTCAGCAACTGCGGCGTAGAGAAGCGTCCCGTTCAGTCTCACGTTCCGGCGTTTCAAGAGAATCAGGCTCATCGCCTGCACAGCCACATCGAATTTGTCGTCCCATGCTCCTCGACCATAGATCCATTGATCCACAATCTCCGCTGAGAAGGGGGGATGAGTCCACGTTTTCGCTTCTACTGCTGGGACAACGTCTGTGTGAGACTCGAAGAGGAGCCTCGGCCTTTCGCTTCGACCGCTGATCTTCGCGATCACATTCTCTCTGCCCGGCTCGCCCAACTCCTCAGAATCAATGCCTTCGCTATCGAAGCGGGCCTTGAGATACTCGGCTGCTTTGCCTTCATTACCGGGCGGGTTCGTCGTGTCAATCCTGATGAGATCCTGAAATAGCCTGATGGCTTCGGCGAGGTCTTCTGAAGAGAATTCTACACGGTCGACCAAGGTCATGCTCCCAGCAGAATATGGCCAGGACGTACACAGAATAAAGGTTCGGTCGAGTCACGTGGTCCGATCTTCATAACTACAGAGTCAACCTATAGTCCAGCCAGTTCCTGAACGTTGAATGACAGTGGAAGTTGCCGGAGGGCCGTGCGCGTTGGATCTTGATTTGGCAATCAATAACGGTCTCGTAATCGACGGGACCGGAAACCCGCGGTATCGAGCCAGCATCGGAATCATGGACGGGAAGATTGCAGGCATTACGCCTTCGGAGATAAGAGACGCGAAACAAATGATAGAAGCGGCGGGTCTTGCGGTCTGTCCCGGTTTCGTCGACATACATTCACACTCGGACTTCGCGCTCCTGGCAGAGTCTGACGCACAGAGCAAGATCAGGCAAGGAGTAACAACGGAGGTCGTAGGCAACTGCGGAGTCTCGGCTACGCCTCTTGAGGGAGAAGCGATCCATGACGCGGAGACAAGTGCCAAGCAATGCGGTCTGAGAGTCACATGGTCAAGCCTAGGAGAATACCTCAGCCGACTCGAGCGCCAAGGAGTGGTCCTCAATGTGGCTTGCCTAGTCGGGAATGGCACCATCAGAGCCTCGGTGATGGGTTTCGAGAATCGAGCACCTTCAGCCCGAGAAATGAGACGAATGCAGAAACTCCTGGCGCAATGTATGCGGGAAGGAGCCTTTGGGCTCTCATCTGGGCTGCTGTACCCGCCTAGCTGCTACGCGAAACTTGACGAGTTGTCGAGGCTTGCCCAGACGGCGGCCTCGTTTGGTGGGATCTATACGACCCACATCAGGGATGAGAGCGACGGGCTGGAAGAAGCCGTCAACGAGGCCCTAGCTGTAGGCCGGAGAGCAGGGGTGGCGGTGCAGATCTCGCATCACAAGGCCTGCGGCAAGAGGAACTGGGGCAAAGTGAAACGAACGCTCGAAAACATAGCAGAGGCGAGAGCGAAAGGAATCGACGCGGCTGTCGATGTTTACCCCTACACGGCTTATAGCACGTGGCTTTCGGCGGCGATACCACCTTGGGCCTGCGAGGGAGGCGATCAGCGGCTGATCGAGCGACTCAATGATCGGACGGTTCGTGCGAAGCTTAAGCGACAGATGCGAGGAGGCCTTCCAAAGTGGGAGAGCATGACGAAGGGAGCCTCATGGGACAGATTCACGATATCGAGCTTCCCGCAGAAACCTTCGCTCGTCGGAAAGACAATCCAACAGATATCAAGATCAAGGAAGTGTGATCCCTTCGAAGTTGTCTTTGACCTGCTAGTCGAGGGAGAAGCAGCTGTCGAGGTTGTCGTCGAAGACATGAGCGAAAGAGACGTGAGGCTTGTTCTACAGAGCCGTCTTTCGATGATTGGATCCGACGGTGAATCACTGTCCACAAAAGGACGCTTAGGAAAGGGAAGGCCTCACCCCAGAAGTTTCGGGACCTTCCCGAGAGTTCTGGGCCGATACGTCAGACAAAATCATCTGCTAACATTAGAGGGCGCGATCAGGAAGATGACATTTCTCCCCGCCAACAGAATAGGACTGACGGACCGCGGCGTGATTCGGAAAGGGATGGCCGCGGACTTGGTCATATTTGATCCTGCAAGAGTTGCTGACACAGCCACCTACCTCAAGCCGAAGGCATTTCCTGTGGGCATAGAGTACGTCATAGTAAATGGCATCACAACAGTCGCCAGGGGCAAGTTCCTGGGAAGGCTAAACGGACACGCTTTGAGGCATGACGCACCGGGCCTCTAGGCTTCGAGAAGATGGAGAGACACACATGCGCGAGTCTGTCGCGGTTGATTTCGTGAAGGGACACATGGGTGGGAACGAGATAGTCCTACTGCATGAAAGCCAGATTCCCAAGCGAGACCGTCTCAAAATCGTTCTCTCCATACTTGATCCGCCAAGCGTTCGCGGGGATCAAGCCGTGCTCCTTGAGAGACCTAGGCGTGGCGGAGACATCAAGGTGACCGTCGTTGACAGAGCGTCCAGGGATTTCATCTCAGCGTGCGGAGGGATGGCACAGGTCCTTTGCAGGGCTCTGCTTGAGACGGGACTTGGGAAGCACTATCGAATTCGTTTGCCCCGGAAACAGTTGACCATAGAGACGGATTACGGAACTGTGCGGGTCTCTATCGGGGGAACGAGACGAAGACCGGTCATCCTCGCTGACATGACAAGCTTCGTTGAAGAATGCTACAGACTCGGCGTTTCTTCAATCCAAGTGGCCGGCGTCGAAGCCACCAAGGTCGGAAGATTCCTCGTAGCTGATGCTGAGAAGGCCCAAGAGAAACATCCGGATGCGGACTTCAATACGATGAATCGTAGCGCAGTAGAGATTCTGACGGAAATGCAGGCTGACTATGATAGGCAGCGCTTCTCAGATGCTCGGAATGCAGACTACTCTCTGTACAGCATGTATTCAGATGATCCAACTCGTGGGCGCGTGCTTTTTCCTCACAACATAGCTGGTGGTCACGTCGAACCGTCTTGCGGGAGTGGAAGTGTAGCCATCGCAATCGCTCTAGCGCACGCAAAAAGGCTGAGAGACGGAGTCTCCTCTCTTCGTTTCGACTCCGGGGGCGCCCCTGTTCTCGGAGGCCCTGACACTACCCAAGTCAAGGTCGCAATACGGGACGGCAGAGTCATGACAGCGGAAGTCACCCACAGCCTCGTCGAAATAGTAAGCATAGGAAAGGCTTGGCTTCCGCTCTCGATGTCGCCAAGGTGATGCGCAATGGTTGCTGAACGTTCAGGTCATGCTTCGGCAGGAATACGCGGAGCAGTCGATAGTAGAGCAACAGATGTAGAACAGTACGATCTGTTTCTTGATGTGTTTTTCGGGGAACTCAGATTCGACGGGAAGCTGGTCATAACACTCGAGTCCAAAGACGACATTGTCCTGGACTCTCAGGGGCTACGCATCTCGAGCGTAGTGGGGAATGGCAGGGCTTTCAGGTTCGATCAGAAAGACGATGGCCTAGTTGTCGAGAGCGGCCCTTTCAAGGGCAAGTTGGAAGTCCAATACTCCGGGGCAATTCCAGATTCCTTGGCTGGCATCTACAAGGCTCCGTATGACAGCACATACATCATAACGACAGACTTCGAGGCCGCGAACGCAAGAAGACTGCTCCCGTGCGTAGACCATCCCCAGTGCAAGGCCGAATTCAAGCTCACTGTGAGGATCGACAAGAACCTGGACGCGATATCAAACACACCGATCGAGTCAGTGAAGACAGAAGACGGCAAGAAAGTAGTTTCATTTCAGAGAACACCGAGAATGTCAACTTACCTTCTCTACTTGGGGATAGGCAGGTTCGATGAGATCAAACAGAGGATCGACAACATAGACGTAATAGTTGCGGGGACTCCCGGCAAGGCACGCAATGGAGAATTTGCTCTAGAGGTTGCCAAGAAGTCACTAGAATTCTATGAATCATATTTCGGCACACCGTTCATGCTCCCCAAGGTTCACCTCATAGGTGTACCGGAGTTTTCTGCGAGTGCGATGGAGAACTGGGGCGCAGTGACCTTCAGGGAAACGTCACTGTACGTTGACGAGAACAGCAGTTTCAGCACGAAGAAGGGGGTTGCTGGGACCGTGTCCCATGAGCTGGCGCACCAATGGTTTGGAAACCTTGTCACCATGAAGTGGTGGAACGATCTCTGGCTGAATGAGAGCTACGCTACGCTCATGGGCTACAAAGTGGTCGGCACAATATTCCCAGAATGGAATGCATGGCAGGACTTCCTGATAGATGAGACTTCCTCGGCCATGAACATGGACTCCCTGAGGAGCACACATCCAATAGAGGCGGATGTCAAGTCCCCGGACGACATACAGCAGATATTCGACGCGATAACCTACGGAAAAGGCGCAAGCATTCTCAGAATGATCGAGGCCTACATTGGGTCTGATGAGTTTAGGAAAGGAGTACAGAGCTTCCTCGAACGCTACAGATTCTCGAACGCCTCCGGAGTTGATCTCTGGAACTCATTGAGCGAATGCTCTGGGAGGGAGGTCGCCAAGATCATGACCGAATGGATAAGCAAGCCCGGACACCCGGTGGTAACAGCAATGATCGATCAAGGAAGGATAATGCTGAGGCAAGAGAGGTTTCTTCTCTCGGGCGAACACGAGAAGGCGATCTGGCCGATACCAATTACCTTGAGCATCAATGGCCAGTTGAAGAGATTCCTCCTAGACAAGGAAGAAGAGATAGTCAACGCAGAGAACGTGAAGTCACTACACCTCAACGCCGACAGAACAGGATTCTACAGGGTACACTACCAGGGACTCGACGAGCTTGTGTGGGAATCCAAGCTATCAGCGTCTGACAGGTATGGAATAGTATTCGACGCCATGGCCTTTCTTCTAGCAGGGAGGATCTCGCTCACAGACTATCTAATGCTCGTCAAGAGATATTCAAACGAGCAAGACTACCTGCCCGCACGCGAAGTCTCAGATCAGCTCGCGTTCCTGTACTCGATCTTGGAGTCACGGATCATTGATGTTTCAAGAGACTTCCACAGATCGCACCTCGCACTCCTCGAAAGCAAGGTCGATGAGACCAGCTCCATGATGCGAGGAATCATCGCAGCCAGATTGGCTATGATCGATGACGACTACGCTGCCGAACTCGGATCAAGGTTCAGCGATTATGAAAACGTCGAAGCAGACATGAAAGGGGCGGTCGCCATAGGATACGCTAGGGCATACGGGAGTTTCGAAGAAATCGCCGAGAAGTACAGAGAGAGCACTTCTGATGAGGAGAAGGTC
>JBAVVE010000193.1:0-6704 GCA_049697135.1 Bathyarchaeia archaeon
CTTTCCAAGCTGGCCAACTGCGTTCGCGTCCGCGTATGAATCTCGCTTCGTTCACGGCTTCTCCGGATCCTACTCCGAGCATGACTCGGCCTGGGTACATGCTGTCTAAGGTTGCAGCTGCCTGAGCCACTATCGCGGGGTGGAATCTTCCCCCTATGGGGCATGTCACATCTGGACCCATATGGATCCGATTCGTACGTTCAAGTGATGAGGCTAGAAGGGACCAGATGAAGACCGACTTGCCTCCGGTGTGAATCCAAGGCATGAAATGGTCTCCAAACCAGACTGAGTCGAACCCTTCCGCTTCAGCGAGCAATGCGCACTCAAGAAACTGTCTTGGCTCAGCATCATTCTCCCCGACATCTACGCCCAGCTTGAGTTTGTCCATGATCCCAGCTCACCCACACACTGCCTATAACGCTATCAATTGCTCGTGGAACACTTTCAAGGCTGCGAGTATTGCTATTTTCGTGGATTAACCCTTGTTTGCGTGTGAGGAATCGCAGCCTCAGGTTGTGACATCTGCGTCGGTTAGGTACACATGAGGAATCACAGTTCAAATGACAATGCCGGCGCCAAGAAAACGGTACACACGCAGATCAAGAGTTCAAATTACGACGCCCGCACCAAGTGACCCACACACATAGCTTTCCATACAATCGAGCCGCATACCTACGATTCGGGGCAAGCCTCAGCCTCTTGCCGGGTGTATCTGCGCAGGCGCGGCACAATGAATGACGTCCTACGCTTGTACTGCAAGTATTCTGTCCTAAATCGTGATTCTAGCTCTCTTTCTTCAATTACTTTGATGTATATGACGAGCAAAGCCGCAAGGAACAAAGTCAAACAAACTGCAAAAGCGGAGCCAATCCATACGCCCGTACCCAAGTAGAAAAGAAGAGTTCCAAAGGTCATCGGGTTACGACAATAAGCATATGGTCCCAATACAACCAGTTTCTGTGTTGGCATCATCGGCGCTGGGGTTCCCTTGCCTAGCGTAAACTGAGCTTGAATGGACCAGATGGCAAACAACAAGCCTATCAAGATAAGCGGTAGCCCAACGAGCGGGTTTATGAGCCAATAGACGAATCGAGGCACCTGTAGAGTTTGATCGAGATAGGGTGACACAACAACTAGAAAGAACGGCACTCCGATGACAAACAGGATGCCTTGAAAAGTTAGAAAGATAATCCGCTGTTCTGGGCTATACTTACGTGTGGCCCATTCTTGAAATCTGCTCATATGGGCCTCCCGCGTTCAGATGCCACGAATTTGAATGGCCCAGAGAATATAAGCCATATTGCAGGAGATCGCGGCGTTCAGTTCGTCCTTGACTGTGTGTGGATCGCCTGGTGCGGGCATCGTAATTTGAACCGTCGTTCGTAGTCGTTTTTGGCATTGTGTGTGTGTGCGCGCACCACATGACCCACACAGTTTTTCATGCGTTGCTGCCTCATGGGATTCAAGACACGCGGACCTCGCGATCGGGAACGAGAGCCCGAAGGGTATCGTACGCAAATCCAGCAAGGAGTGTCAATAGAAGGAGTCCAAGAATGGGTTGACTGAGAGGAGCTAGGTTCGGGTTATTCGCACCTAAGAAATACCCGAGGACATATTCGCCAGGAAGCCATAGCAAGGTTACGATGAGAGACCACGGCCACAACTTTGCAAGAAAGCGTCGTAAGTTAGCACTGAGATGTGCTCGCCACCAAGTTAACGGCGAGTTTATCCTGGTGCCGGCAATACCGGCTACGAGATTAGGAAAGATAGGTCCGATCCCTCCACCAACAAAGAGTTGTATGATTGAGAGGAGAATCAGGACTACGCCACCGTTCTTCCTCTGAACAAACGCAGCCGCCCACACCATGACTGTAAGGCCGACGATGATCGCAACGACACCAGTCACGAAAAAGTTGGGAATGATTGTGATAGCACGTTCGCAGCCATACCACTGCCCACTCGGCTGACAAGGGGGGCCAATTGCGTTTATCAGCATGCTGCTTGGCGTGGCATTGCCTTGAAGCGTTTCAAAGTAGCCATGTTCCACACCGTAGAATCCCCCATAAATGCCGAGGGTTGAGGCCACTGTTCTTCTCGCGTTGATCTTCCACTTCAATTCCGATTCGGCTCTTCTTTCGAGAAAACCTTTCCCAGCTGATAGAGCCTTCGGGCAATCAGGATCAACCATATCTGGAACAACACTGCAGAAATGAGCAAGAGAAAGATACCTATCACAGGCACGTGTGTGTGGGTCCCTTGGTGCGCACACACACACAAATCACCCGAACGACGAACGGATGTTCAAAACACGACCCTTGCACCAAGGCCGTCTGCCAATCGCTCAGCTCGCTTGAAAAAGAGGCTCAGCAAAGCGCCTGATACTATCAGAACTGTGACGTTTGTCGCTATGATGACCACTTCGAAGACCACGATTGGATACCCCGCCAAGGATAGAGCGCCAAACGACCCGACCGCGAGGACAAAACCTATGACGAATAGCCATCGGATCGCACATTCAAGCCTACTTCTCCCGGCAAAAACAGCGGCGACAGAGAGGAGAGCCGCGTTCATCATCAGGTACCCCAGACTCTCAAGGGCGACGAAGAGCCCATGAGGATTATACATCGAGAACAGAGAGAGACCTTCAGTCTCCTTGCTCAAGATACTAGGCAGGACGACGGTCAATTGAATGAAGTAGTCTGAGGCGATCAGGCCTGCGTAGATCAAGGCGAAGGACAAACCGATCTGACTGAAAATCTTCTTGTCGCGCGGTGCTTGGTGATGGATGCAAGCAATCAGCACGACGAACGTCGGCGCAAGCAGGAACGCCGGATACCACACCGCGTAGTCGATGGGACGGATGGTCGAGAGAATGTAGGGAGATTGTATAGACTCGGTGTATGATGTGCCAAAGATGCCGACCGCGAAAAATGCCGCGGCCAACACTGTCGTCAGGATTGCCGACCAGAATCCAAGCCGGTTCGCGGTGATCAATTCACTTTCTAGTGATCAATTCACTTTCACTAGGTTAAGGGTGTTGTTGTGGGTAGGCTGGTGCGCACACACACACAAAACGGATACTGGCCACGTCTTCAGCGTCACACGGTCTACCGATATAGATATGAAACGAGAGCCCCTTAGCGTACCAAATTCTTACGGTCATCTGCTCAGGTCTGGCGCTCATTTCTTCTGTGCGTAGTCTCTTTCGAGCGCTGCCACGTATCTATCCCAGATCTCATTGGTGTGCTTCATCTCTTCCTTTCTGGTCGGTGCGCCTCGGATCTTGTACTTCTCCTTGAACGTCATGTCTAGCCTTGTCCTTCCGGGACCAAGCTTTGTCAGTCGGTAGTCGCCGATCTCATCAGCTTCCTCTCCAACATACTCCAGATGCCATCTGTTGGGCGGACGGAGCGTCACGATATTGACGCCGTACCTGGACCTACCTGCCCATTTGAAGGCGGAGATGTAGACTGACCGTCGTTTCGTCTTCTGCAGGACGATTCTTCTCGTTTTCGAACCAGAAATCTTGCTATCGTCTTCCCTGAAGTCTGTGCACCAATCATGGACGAACCTTACTGGAGCTTTGATGATCTTCGAAACATGTATAGTGCGACTTACAGTCAATGTGCTCGTACCTCCAGATGCACTATCCGCTCAATCATTTCTTCGTTTCGGCAGCGCCGGATACTGGTGCGCACACACAAATCAATCAGACGACGACGGACGACGGTTCAAACGACGACCGCACGGGTTAGGGGGAGGAATCCCCTAACAACCTCTCCTACGAACTCAAGAATAGCCCACGTAGCACTATTTCACGACAACGACCCTAATGGGATTTCCAGCTCTTTCTTCAAGAATCCCAAGTCCAGTGTTCACTTCGTCCAAGTGCACTCGGTGTGTGATTGACGTTGAGAGGTCCATTTTCCCGGATCCGACGATCTCAATCAGCTCGACTAGTTCTGATCTGAGATGATCGTTCACACCTATGATTTCCATCTCTTTGCCAATGATCATCTTGTATGGGGATACTCTGATGTCATCTCGGCCTATGCCGACCAGCACCATCCTCCCGCCCTTTCCAACGCAATTGATCTCCTGTTCTACTACTTTCGCATCACCTACGAAGTCCAGTACGATATCGGCGAACTTGCCTTCTGTGATCTCTTCTACCCGCTGAGCCGGATCCTCAGTTGCGGCATTCACGATTCCGTCGGCTCCCAGTTTCTTTGCTAGCTTCAGTTTCTCATCAGATATGTCGACGGCAATAATCTTCTCAGCCTTGAAGATCTTGGCAAGTGATATTGCTTGTGCGCCGAGGCCGCCGACACCATAGATTGCAACGGTGTCTCCAGCACGTATTCTGCCGCGTTTCAGCGCGTGATAGGTCGTTGAGACTGCGCATCCAAGTATGCATGCTTGGTCGAATGGCACGGCACTAGGCAGTTTCAGGACGTTGGATACTGGAACCCTTATGTACTCTGCAAATCCTCCGTCGATGTCCTTTCCTATCATCTGGTATTCTTCGCAGAAGTTCTCTCTGTCAGTTCGACAGAATGAGCAGTCTCCACAGCTTCTTATGTAGTGTACACAGACTCTGTCGCCTTCTTCTATTCCCTTGACGCGTTCTCCTGTTTTCGATATCACTCCGGCGATCTCATGTCCTAAGATTATCGGCAGTTTGCCTACCGGACTCACGCCATCACGATAGTTCAAGTCCGAATGGCATATGCCGCTGGCCCTAATGTCGACAATGACATCATCCGATCCAGCTTCCGGCACTTCCACACTATCTATCCTCAGCTTCTCTCCTATCCGATGCAGCCTGGCGGCCTTCATTCGTTCCTCCATTCCCCCTACCACAACCGACGCGAGAAATAATACATAGACGTTGCTTGAAGAGTCGACCGCAAAGCGGATTCCTATTGCGTGAGGGTCTGGTGGTGGGCCCACATGGAAGAGACGGTCAGAGTATCAGTCGTGTTGTGGTAGGGAAGTCTTTCACTTTCTCAGTTTGGCCTCTGTGATTTTCTTGATCCTTATCCTGTACGCGTAAACCGGTCGCCTGCTGAGAAACCTCCGCATATGTCTCCTGATTCTACTCTGGGCGGTTTTCTTATTCGCGGCGAGGAATGCGCATCTCGCACCTATTTCTATGTCAACCTCGTAACCTTTCAAGAACTAGTCATCTCTGAACCAGAATAGAGGCCGATGATTCCTATATGGCCATCGTACAGGTGGTGGATTGTGGTGCTCACTGAGCCTGCCGACTACGATGATCACACCAGGAGAGGCGCACAAGACACGACCTCTTCCAATCTATTAGCTAGGGGGAGAACCCCCTAACAACCTCCGCTTCCTGTCATTCTCGCTATGGCAATTCGGACCAGGGTCGTTTCCTCTTTCAGATTCTACTTCTTTGGGGTTGTGCCTTTGGATTCCAGGAAATCTCTCGGGATGTGGATGGCGAATTTGCAGATGAGATCTCCTTTCAGGACAGTCTCAACAACGTCCGCTCTAACGGGTTGGTCAAAGATGACGTCCCAAGGTCGCTTCTCAAATGCAGCGCTACAGTAGCAGAAGTTCGGTGAGACTTTCAGATCTGACAAAATAGCTTCGCGCACCCATGGGCAATGGCAGTAGTAGTATCTCCTTTTCTTCTCGTCCTTCTCGTGCAGGTATTTCTTTGCCATGTAAGGGATCTTTGTGACGTAGATTGTATCTCCGTCTCTGACGCCGTTCTGGCATGTCGGCGTATTGCGCACGTAGTCAAGAACTTCCTCATCGATTTCCTGAGTGAAGTACAACGTCTTCTCTTTCATGTGCTTCTCGAGCGAATCAACATACTCTCTGTGCCGTTTCTTCAGGAAATCGTCTATGTTTTTGGAAGCTAGGAACGTCTTTCTCTCAGGGAGATACTCTTCTTTTGGACCTGCATGAGGCCCACTCAACAGGATTTCTTTGGACTTCTCTTCGCCCAGTTTGGTCTCCATTCTCTCCATGAATTCCTTCGTTACTTTGGGCTTGTCCTTTGAGTGCGTGCCTAGGGCCGGCAGGGTGATTCCTTCGAGTATTTCGTTACGTTTGTCTTCGCCGAGCTTCTGTTTCATCGTTTCTGAGAGGTTCTCGAAAACGTCACTGCCGTCCAAGAGCTCTAGCAAGGCAATCTCTACTTGTCTATTGCCTGCGAAGCGGCCGTATCTTAGGAGCCCAAGAAGATTCTCCCAGGTATTCATGTCATTCTCCATCAACTGTCCGACATAACTCTGCAGATCGTCGGCCGTGGCACTACTCAGGTTTCTGTTTCTATCTTTGTTGTTGAGGAAAACCTCGAATTCCCGGACCACTCCAATGTGCGCTCGAATAGTCTTCTCATCTAGTTTCCTTTTTGTGCAGAACTCTCTGAATCCTTCTTCATCCAATTCCGTTTCCACTCTCTCGTTGCGTCGCTTTCGACAACCAAGTGCGACAGAAGTGTCCACGAGCGAGTCTTGACGATATAGCTCTATTCACAAAAGTCGTGGATTGCAGCGATGTGCGATGGCGCTGCATCTCCATGAGGTCACCGTTTCGATGGCAGACCGAATCTGTGCCAGATGTGTATTCATGTCTGCAGGATTACCTGCACAGTCATAGTGCCCAACTACCGCGATGAACTTCGAGCCGTGCTTCTCAATAGATATGCCCACTTTCCTCTTTATCGA
>JBAVVE010000194.1:0-2698 GCA_049697135.1 Bathyarchaeia archaeon
TTCCGAGCACGAATGCCCCGGCGCCAGCTCCGCATGCGTATTCCAGCGGATCCCCTTGGGGCGCTTGCGCTACATCGGCGCCGATGGCGAGTCCGTAGTCGATCTTTCCGTTGGCTACCTGTCCTTCGATGAAATTGAAGGCCTGCATCCCAGCGTTGCACGCGCCTTCCAGATCGGACACGTAGACTCTGTTTCCTATTCCTGTGAATGAGGCGACGTGCCTCGCGATCGTTCCGACTGCGTAGGGTTTGGATTCCGATCCAACCGCTACTGAGCCGATCTTGCGTGGGTCAAGACCAGCCATCGTGATGGCGTTCTGGGCCGCTTCGGAAGCAATTGTGATCGTGTCCTCGTCCACGCCAGCTATTGCCTTGTATCGAAGAAGCAGACCGTCTCGGACCTTCTGTACAAAGTCTGGAAGATCCTTCCGCTTGGCCTCTCTAGCCTTGACGATCACTTCTGTCCGAATTCGCTGGATAGGTACGTACACCCCGTACCCCACGATGCCCACGTCGCTATGACTCATCCTAGATCGAATTCCTCACACAGAACTTGGGAGCCCTCTAGAACTCAGCAGATGCTATTTAAAGACAAATCATCGATGTGAATTTGATAATCAACATATCCAGCGATGCTTTTGCCATCTGTTTACTAGAGCGATGAGAAATCCTTCATTGGAGCACTCCACACAAATCGCAGAATATCGCACCACCGGGGATGGCTTCTCCACAGAACATGCAGAAGGAGCCTCGCGGCTGACTCTTCGGCCCCTCCGGCTCGGGAGCCTGATGGGGTGCTGTGGTTGCCCCTCCTGGGAGGTCGGTTCTGAGGTGATTGTCGCGAATATACTTGTGGAGGCCTTTCTGGATTTCCGCGTAACTCACAATTGTGCCTTCCTGAGCCCCAATTATGATTCCGAGGTTTCGGTCAGCCAGAATCCTCTTCTTCAGAAGACCACTCAATAGTCATACCCGCTCGCAATATCACATTTCCATACCCATGGATTCTATTTAGAGCTTCTGTGATGCCAATTCGGAAACTTCTGATCTATGCCCACGGCACCTGAGTCTTCCGCAACGCACCCGCCACAGTGACGAGGAATCCAACACCCAACAGAGCGTATGCAACGTAGCGCACGCGTTCATCGGGCAGGTTGACCACGACCTGCCTCTGAAGATCCGCAGTGATTGTGACCTTCTTCTTGACCGGTGAGATTGTGTTGTCAAAGACGAAGTGATAGGTCCCGGTACGAGGCATGGTGAACGAGAAGCTCTGTCCACTGGACAGGTCTCTCTGGAAGATGTATGTCGGGTTGCCGTGAGCGACCCACTTCTGATAGTTCGCATCATCCATAACAAGCATCGATATCTCGGAAGGTTCGTTCGTGAGAGCGGAGATGACTGCAACTGTGCCATTTACCAGTATACCCTCGTCCAATTGTACGGAACGCTCCCAGACATCAGCCACTAAGATCCCTTCACTGCTGAACAGCCCAGTGACTTGAGTTTGTGTCGACGGAACCATGATCAGTTGGGGACCAGCCAAGAACAAGAGCGCGCCTACGAGAATGAGTGCGACTCCTGCGAGGAAGTTGGATGTATGCATGGAACAGCTAGCCCTCTTCCAAGCGCCCAGACGTCCAGCGTGATGTAAAGCCCTTCTTGTCATGAACCTGCTCATAATGAAGCAGAGAGCGGGAAAGAACAGAGGAATCGCGGACCTGTGGTGAGAGATATATATCCACTTGACTGACGTATCAGACGGCTGACAAACATGACAGAAAAGAAAGGAGACTTCGTACCCACTCAGAAGTTCAAGGGCATGCAAGTGATCGATAGCAAGGGCTCCTCAGTCGGAACCGTTAGGGACATCGGCGTGAACATTGTCGAGAAGAAGATCAACCTGATCGTTACGATGAGGACAGGATCTGATCTGCAGGTTGCGTGGGAGGACATACAGTCTGTCGTGGATGTGGTGCTTCTGCGCAAGGAGATTGAACTTCCAAAGGGACACGAAATCAGTCAGGGTCCGGTTCCGCCTCCACCACCAACAGCCAATTGCCCCAACTGCGGGACAGCTGTCATTCCAACAGCACGCTTCTGCCCCAAGTGCGGAAGGCAACTCAAGTAGACCGCTTTGGTGTTCGCCTGCAGGAGAAGCGCTACTGAGAGCTAGTTCTGGCCCTCGAGGTCGGTGAGGCCTTCGAACTCGGGGACCCTTCTGATTCTGCGCCGCACCATCGTGGTCTCTAGTTCCTCTTTTAGCAATGCGAATATGCTCTTGTGGGCATGAATGAATTCTGAGTGTGTTCTATCCCTAGGTCGCTCGAGGTCGACGTCAAGTATCTTCTTTACTCGTGCGGGTCTCGCGCTTAGGACCACTATCTTGTCCGCCAACTCTACGGCTTCGACAAGATTGTGTGTTACCAAGATGAATGTCTTCTCTGTTTCGGCGTGAATGTCCGCAACTTCCTCTCGTAGTGTTTCCGCGGTGAATTCGTCGATTGCACTAAACGCTTCGTCCATGAGTATCACTTCCGGATCCACTGCAAGCGCTCGAGCGATTCCCACGCGTTGTTTCATTCCGCCGGACAGTTGCTTGGGATACAAGTGGCCATATCCGGTGAGCCCCACCATCTCAAAGTACTTTTGGACTGAGTCAAGCCGCTCAGCTTTGGGGACTCCCTGAGCTTCGAGTC
>JBAVVE010000195.1:0-3071 GCA_049697135.1 Bathyarchaeia archaeon
TGACGCAGTAACAGCCGAAGACGTCAGGAACTACCTGAAGCCCTTGGCGTCCGGGAGCGCGAACACCTACGGCAACGCGCTCAAGCCGCTCAAGGCGTTCTTCCGCGGCTACATGAGGCGGGGCGACGTGGTCGCGAGCTTCAAGTTCAGGAAGGTAGTCCTGGCTCCGGTCGTGATACCGACCAAGGAGCAGCTCCAGAAGTTCCACCAGGCTCTCAGGACCCCGATCGCTAGAGCCTTGTTCCTGACGTACGCGTCCTCGGGCCTTCGGAAAATGGAACTGCTGTCACTCAGAAAGGACGACATCGACTGGGAGAAGAGAATGGCAATTCCCAAGAACCACAGCGGCGAAACCAAGAGGTCCTGGGTCGCCTTCTTCAACGGGGAAGCAGAAGCCGCGCTCCGCGAGTACCTGGCCACGAGGAAGGACGAGAGCCCCAGGCTGTTCCGCGTCAGCCCGCACAACTTCATCGCCCTCTGGAGGCAGGCGGGCCAGGAGAGCGGGGTGAGGGTCACGCCCCAGGTTCTGCGGGAGTGGTTCTGCGACGAGATGGGCAGATTGGGAACCCCGGACAGGTACGTGGACGCGTTCTGCGGCAGGGTGCCAAGTTCGGTCTTGGCTAAGAGGTACAGCGACTTCGCCCCGGAGAAGCTGTCGGAGATCTATGAGAAGGCTAACATCAGAGTTTCGGATGAGCCGGAAACCTCTAAGCCGGATTCCTAATGCGCGCATTGTAGACTGTAGTCCCTAATCGTCAAGCGTATGGATGCTCTGGCTACGATTTCGAGCCTTGTCGATATTATCGATGTACTTGTCATTCCATTGCCCGTTTTCATAGCAGATTATGTATTGCAGATACCAATATAGATCGCTCAGACTGAATTCTCCTGATCGCACATAGTGTCCGAAACCGTCATTACCACACTTTCGCAGGAATCTTTTCACAAGAGCGGGTGTCTTGTCATGCTTCTCAAAGTACCTGAAGAGCGCTTCATCCAACTCGGATGATCTAGAAGCATCAAGGCAATCTGAGAAGTGTTTTGCTGCTGGGAGGAGAGCATATTTTATTAGTGAATCGAAACCATAGGAATCTTGGAGGCATTTTGTTAGAGAGGCAAGCGCCCAGAACCATAGAAAAGCCTGTTCTTTTGGAACGGTTTGATCCCAAACCAAGCGATTGAGTTCCATCCCCGTTTCATATTCGGTTATGATTCCGTCAAGCATGGTCAGCTTAGCGATAGCTGCTTCAAGGCTTTTTCCTTTTCCGCTTGCTGCCTGCAGATGCCCTGCCACCTTGACTAGCTTCTTATGGCTTTCATCGCTTATTCTAACCGTTTTCAAGTTCATCTCTTCAGTAGAACCTCTGTTATACTTCTTATAAATGTTATGCAATCATACGCAATGCGTAACATATGCTGGAACCTCAACGTTGTGCGTGCATGCTACTCGCTCGAGAAGCTTAAGGAGACCTGGTATTCTGGACAGGTACGTTGATGCCTTCTGCGGAAGGGTTCCGGCTCGGTTCTCGCGAGGAGGTACAGCGACTACACACCTAAGAAGCTGCAAGGTATGTATAGACAAGCCAGCATTAGACTCCTAGATAGTATTACATATCCTCTCAGATTACAAATACGTGAAGTGTAAGAGCAGAAAGGAGTTCCAATGTCTTGTCATTAATTGACTTGCATGAATTCAAAAGAAGGTTTCAGACGTTCAGAGTGATAGACCACAAGACATACCCCGACTGCTTCAACGAGTTCTGGAGATGGAAGGTTCAATCTGAAAATGGGAGTTCGCATATTCTTGACGAGAAACACCGAGAAGAAGCCTTCAGACGGCTTGGTCTGACCCTCAGAAAGTGGCAGTGGCATCGACCTCAGGCTTATTCCAACATGGCTGCAAGACTGAGAAACTCACTGAGAGACATCAGCACTTCGTACGCCGAACTCAGATTCTACAGCTTTTTGGAAATGAGGAAAATCCCAAGTAGTATGTTAGAGAGGATTTGGTGCGCGCTTGGCAGCGTGAAATCAAAGGAGCAAATGAATTCTGCTAACCCGAACCTAATAATGCCGATTACCAAGCCACTCATGTTTCTATGGGGACAAACATTGGCCTTCGACTCGGTAGTCAGAGCGAAAATGCCCAAACTGGAGAACGCAAGGAAGAGTCAGGATCACTGGACCTTCAAAGAGTGGGTAGGTGCTTTGTTGGAATTTCGTGACAGGTTGATGAAGCAGCCAGAGATTATACATGTCTTTGAGGAGTTGTCACGAAAAGAATATGGAAAAGGGCCAGTTCCGTATGGGCAATTTCTCGATCTCTACTACTGGTGTGCGGATCGGAAGTGTAATTCTTGAGCTTGTTCTGGAGTTGTTCAGCCCGCGTTATGAACCAGACATAAATACTAGAAGCGCAAACACCCTTGAAGATTAGGGGAGTGAACATTGTGATAGAGCCAACAGAGTTTAGCGTTTTCGGGGTTGCAATTGGAACGGAGAACATTCTGGATTTCCAATCGACATTGAGCGAAACCTACAGAGTATTGACGAAAGAAATCTCGAGATGGGAAGACATAGGATTTTGCAAGCGCGAGATTGCTAGTCTATGGGATGGGATAGTGGCTATGATGTCGAAACTCGTCGTGCGAGAGAATATGTCACGTGAAATGAATCCAAGAGAAATCAGGGAATCACTAGTCACTGATGAAGACAATTTGCGGTTCTTAAGCGAGTTTGGTGCAGCGATTTCCAAGAGCGAAACCTTCAAAAGAATGCTTCACGAGCTGGAGGAAATACAGATGGAACAAGGATCGTTATCGCTGTCGTTCCGAGATCGGATCTCCAAGAAGACGACGCAGGTCAAAATCGAAATAGAGAGGATGTTCGACAGGATAGAAAGGCAGAGCGAGAACGTTAGGAATTCGCTAGGGCATTTTGTTGAATGGGCGAAGACAAACATAAAACCCATCATTACTTGCTCTATGGTTACTGGTATTGTCATGGTATCCTTGGTTGCGATTTCCTTCATGAATGTACCGATAGGAATCATCCGTTTGTACATAATGGCT
>JBAVVE010000196.1:0-6355 GCA_049697135.1 Bathyarchaeia archaeon
GAACTAAGCATATGGACCGACTGTAGACGGGAGTCCCATGGGGTTCCGCTTGGGACTGACACCCAAAGGGTTCCGTCCCATTTGAGCGCGGCAGCGCTCACGCCTGTTCTGCCAGTTCCAACAGCCCAACCCTCAGTCGCACTAAGCATGAAAACATCCGTAAGGTTCTGGCCAAGCGCAACGCCAGGTGGGGAGACAACACTCCACGCAACACCATTCCAACGAAGAATCGTTGGGGAATTCAAACTGTTTGTTGCGTTCCCCACAGCCCAAGCGTCAGTACTAGTTCTCATGAACACTCCGTTCAAGCTTACCGCCGAAGAAGGCAGCGTTTGATAGTAGTTCCACGATTGTCCATTCCAACGAAAGATCGTGCCACTGCCGCCAACTGCCCAACCATCGTTGGAAGAGAGCAAGTACACGGCATTGATGTCGGTGAATGTGGGGCTTGTCTGGGCAAACCATGATGAGCCATTCCAGTAGATGATTGTTTCAGCATCACCCACTGAGGCGCCAAGCGTGCCGCCTGCCACGAATGATATACCGTTCAGATCAACAGTGACATAGCTTCGAACAGGTGACCAAGCAATACCATCCCATCGCAGGAGCAAGCCCTCGCCGGTGTTGGTCCGATTGCCCGCAATCCATCCCTCTGATGCACCAGTCATCCAGATGGAGCGGTAGTCATTCGGTGTTGTCGGCGCGCCCATCGGGGTCCATGAAGCGCCATTCCAATGAACGATCGTGCTAGATGCACCAACAGCCCAAGCGTCCGATGCACTTAGGATCGATACGGAGAACAGATCGACAGTAGGTGTTGGTGACGGCGTCACCAAAGTCCAGCCCGCCCCGTCCCACCTAAGAATAGTTCCACTTCTTCCGACAGCCCATGCCTGAGTCGCTGAGAAAACGGCAACAGCGCGCAAGTCGGACGCGCCAGCCGGAGGAGTGACCGACGACCATACGCCCGTTGGCCAAGTTCCTGACCACCTTAGAATTATAGCCGCTCCTCCCGCAGATGTGCGACCAACGGCCCAGCCGTCTATACTGCCAGGCAACATGAACACTGAGAGTATCCTACTGTTATCTGTCACGACGGAAGCCGGAACCGTGGCGGTCGCCCAGGAGGTCCCGTCCCAATGGATAATGGTTGCGTTGATCCCGACGGCCCACACATCGTTGGTAGCCACAATGAAGACTGCTGTCAGCGTACCTGCAGTGGCTGGGAGGAGGGTCTGTCTCCATCTGCTCCCATCCCAAAACAGCGCAAGTCCGCGATTAGTACTAGCACAGCTCGGAGTTTCAGTGTAGATGTTGCATGTGCCACCCACGGCCCAGCCATAGTTCGCGTTAAGGATCTTCACGCCATACAGATACGGAACCCGAGGCTCCGATGATATGCCGTCGCGTGTGGGGTTTAGGGAACGCCATTGAGAGAGTTGTGCAGATGCGGGTAGGAATGTCAACGTGACCATTAACGTGATCATAACAACTGCAAACATAACGAACCTTAGGTTTCGCTTCATCATTCCATCAACCACCTATCACTATTCACTATTCGTTCCAATTTCATGATCATGATTTGCTAATCGACGGATTTCAGGAATCGCTCCAAGGCTTCGCGGACCACCTGCGAGCGTGAGCGGACTTTGCCCTTGTCAATCAAGTCGTCCAGCTTGTCCAAGATCGTTAGGGGTAGGCTCACGGTCACGTTCGCGACCCGTTGACTTGGCCTTCCTGGCCTACGTGGCAATATGGACACTCCGCATCATCTTCGCCCGCGCTAACCCAACAGAGACAGGCCTGCCGCGCGAACCTATTCAGAGCGAAGATGCGGGCAATTAGCATTAATTGATTCCATACACCAACATGTCTACGGCACTTGAATGCTACGTGCAGAATACTCAAGCCAATGACGCTTCCACCCAAAGGAAAGTGTAGACTCGTATGAATTCTGGAAACGCATTGCACAGCGTGCGTCATCTCAAGCATCGAATTGATGATCGATGCAGAGCCTGAAGGGGGGTTCTGGTAGGTTGGGTGGGGGAGGGGTTCTGGTGGTTCTGTTAAGTTGCGTGGGGGGCAAAATCGGCTGTTAACTTGTGGGGGGCCAAGTCCTCAGTTTGAGGTTCCCGCTTGAAGGGAAGATTCGATCCTCTCAATCTCTCTCTTGATGGCTTTCTTAAGCCCCTCGATCCATTCCCTTGGGGATGTCTTGTCTCTTTCGCATATGTTCAGCGCTTCTTTCCAATTCAGCAAAGCAGCAGGTCTGTCTCTTTGCAGTTCTTGAATCTGAGCTAACATCGCGAACTGATTATAGTGCGACTTGTCGAACTTCGTTAGAAACTCAGAGGAGTCACGCGCCTTCGGCCAATCATGGGAAACATGTATGTAATACATGACGAGTGAATACAAGGTCATCCTAAGGTTCTCCTCAACTCTCGCTAGAACAAACTTGTATGCAGGTGCGTCCGGTATTTGTCTCAAGTATCCTTCCCCCTTTGCCTGAGGATATCCCATCAATAACATGATTCTCGCTTGGTCTTCTTTGATCTGGGCGATGAATGCGCCATTCGCGTTCGGCCCCTGCGCGAGGACTCTGGATCTGTCCAATGTGATACGAATTGTCTTAGAATCCGAGCGAAGTTGTGGGAGGAGTTCGTAGAGACGGCTTTGAATCGACATCCAGTAGCATGTATCTGCCTTCTCATCGTAAACGATTAGCATGACAGGGGAAGGATGGGTGAGCCAGTACCTTACGGTCGATGTTTTGATGCCTTGACTCCAAGTCCCCTTGAACCGACGCGTTCCCTTTGCTTGCACATAGAACGGTGCACGGTTCTCTAGCAATTCGCAGTAGAAGTCGACCGCTAAGTCAGGGGTGAGTTTGGTCACATCGGAAAAATGATTGAGCCTCGCTCGTATTTGATCTTCAGCCCTTGCAGCAAGTTTCGTTGTCCATGGAACCTTGGGCATGGATGCCAAAGACATGGAAACACGACCGCGTTCTTGGTTTGTCAACTTCGGCTGGCCTTCTTTATTATGGCTTCCCACTTGTTCACACCCAAGTCTAACTCTATTCCTGCTGCTTGCGCGGGGGTCTTGCCGTTCAAGCCTTGATGTGGGCGTATGTGGTTGTAGTAGATTCGTTGGCCCTCAATGATTGGAGAATCGGGTTTCTTGATTACTAGCATGATTTTCGTTCGTTCCTTGAGTGTTCCGTGATACCGTTCCGTTCTGTTGTTATTGAGGCGACCCTGCAAGCCCACGCCAGAGACGTGACCCGCCTCGGGGAAATCGCGTTGTGCCGCTTGATGCCTCGAACCCTCACGTGCTCCGTGGACGCCTCTTCCTCACTGGTTCAGGCGGTTCGATACCCTATATAATGGGTTCAGACCACTTTGAAGGTTCGAGCGGCAGAGTCTTGGTCATTAGGGTTGGTCTTGTTTCTAGGCTTGACGGAGATGACGCGCTGAAGGTCGCGTTGAGACTCTACAAGGGCATGGCCAGGAAGGATCTGAAGGTTCTACCGGAGGAGCAGCTCTCACAGGTCGCCAAGCTACCGGGAGGCGTCCCATTCTCCAAGATGGATGCTGATCTAATTGTTACTGTCGGCGGGGACGGCACGGTCCTGAAGACGTGTATGGGGATTCCGAAACCTGAGACACCAATACTCGCAGTCAACATGGGCCGGAGAGGCTACCTCACGGAAGTGGACCCTGAAAACGCAATGCATGCGATCGAGAGTTACATCAAGGGCACCTGTAAGAGGGAAGAGCGCGCTAAACTCTCCATCACGGTTGAGGGCGAGGCCACCGTTGACGGCCTCAACGAGGCAGTCATCACCTCCAGCACATCATCCAAGATGCTACACTTCATGGTCTCGATCGACAAATCACAACTGCTAGAGTTTCGTGGCGACGGCCTCATCGTCTCCACGCCCACAGGCTCGACTGCGTATTCTCTCTCAGCGGGCGGCCCAATCGTCGACAATTCCGTCGAGGCCTTCGTGGTGACATTCATCTGCCCACTTGAACATCTGACCCCACTCGTTCTCTCTATGGATAACAGGATCAAAGTCGAGCTGATGGACCCGAAACTGAAGGGAACACTGGTCGTTGATGGACGACTCCAACGTGAGCTTCACCCCCAGACATCAGTCACAATCACTCGATCACCCCACAAGGCAGTATTCGTCCGCCTCGGCCCAATCCGCTCCTTGAGAGGGCTTATGCGTCTTCGCGCAACACCACGTAACACTCACTGATCGTTCCGCAAGGATTCGTCTCTCGCTAGTGACCTGCTCGTCGGACCGTTGATCTCACTCAAGAGCCACCCAGTCACCGAAATCATGCACATGGTCAGAGCGCAAGAACTGAAAGACCTTAAGAAGCTACGAGGACTTCAAAGAGGTAGGTACGATCCATTATGACCTCTCGCAGGCCTTGCCATGTATTTGTGGTGCTGCTGATCACCACGCTGGCAGCATCAGGGTTTGTGAACATTCCTCAGGTTGCAGCGGCGTCGTCCAACTTCGGACGCTCGGTGGCGATTCCGGTGAAGGTGGTCTTGGTTGGGTTCGATGAGACACAGATCGACGCGGGCAATCTTGCTTGGAGCGGCTCTGGCAAGAATCTTCCGGATTCAATTACGAATGTCGACCTTATTAGCGGCAACACTACCGGCGTGGTCTTCCGACCGCAATACAGTATCAGTTTCGCTTCGAGCAGCTTCAAGGACAGCTTCGTGAGCTACCTCAGCTCCATTGAGAAGAAGACAAGGGGCAAGAATCCCTGGTTCGGGCAGTGGCAACTGGACAAGGACAACCCAGACTACTACGTTTCTGTACCGATGGCGATTAACTACGTCGTCTATGATGCGAATTCGGTTGAGGAGTGGCTGTGGAGTCACGGCAGCGATGTGGGCGGATATCCTGAAGACGGCTGGACGATCATTGTGGCGTACTTGCCGGAGCTCCCGTCAATCAGCTGGAAGGACGTTCAAGCGTTCAAGCGGACGAATGGGGAGGAGCTTCCCAAGACGAAGCCCCACTATTATGGTATCTCGCATACTGACGCGGATCTCGGGTACAGGTCACGATATCGAGATTTCATGAACGCTTGGGGCGGTCATCATAGGATGTGGTTTGTGGACCTCAGCGCGGGTCCCGTCTTCCACTCGGAATATGAGGACCTCCCACTCCAAGTCGCTATTGGCTACAACAACATCGACATCACGAGAGGCTTCGGCAAGAGCTGGCTTACGGAATATGTCTCCGACTATGTTTGGCAGGCGACATTGAACTTCGTCGCACCAAGCTTCGTCTACTATCCACAGTACGTGCCGAACTACCAAGTTGACGTCTTCATACTTGACGACCGCAAGTCCGATGAGAAGCAGAAGGTTTCGATAGAGAAGACCGTGAACAAGGACATGATCACGTCAGCGCTGCAGGATCTGGTGCCCTACTCCAAAGTGACTGTGAACCTCAAGTATCTGGAAATCAGTGACGACTTGCGCGAGCTGATCAAATCGAACATGAAGTTCACTGATTCATGGCTCTACGGTAGCCTATTCGCTTCACCTCAACGTTACGAGGTTGTTGACTTGAGGCCAATCTACAGATACATGCTCGACAACATCGGGCTACTTGACCCCAACCCACGCTTGACCGAGGACACAATGACGATCCCAGTCTTCGCCTTCGCCTTCAGCGGCGAGGCATACTTCACGTACGCGTACAAGTGGGACATCGGCAAAGTTGACTGGGAAACGGGAGCGCTCCTCGGAATCGCGCTCGATGAATTCGTCTTCGTCTCGTTTAACCAGTGGGAGTTCACCCGCGGCGAGCAGGTTGATCCACGACAGCCAGGAAAAGGCGACGGCTTCACCCAGACGATCATTCATGAGGTCGGCCACGAGTTCGGCCTGATGCACCCCCACCAGTACGGTAACATCGGCGACTTCGTCTACTCAGCCATGGGATACTTCACCGACGACTACGAATTCGGCCTCACCGACAAGGACGCACTACAACGCGCCCACATCGACCAACTCTACCTGCAAACACTGGAATTGCTCGCTCAGATGGATGGATCATCCGCCGCCCAAGACGCGGCCAGCAAAGTGCGAGAGAAACTGGCTGAAGCAGACTCGGCCTACGTGAAGATGGAATATGGGTCGGCGATCCAGCCAGCGCTTTAGGCATACGCCCTCGCGAAGCAGTCCACTCAAACGTTTGCTCAAGCCGGAAAACTCGTTACACAACTCGAATACGAGCTGTCAACTACGAAGAATCAGCTTCCATTATACTTGGTCGCTGGGCTCGCGGTGGGACTCGTTGTGGCCGTAGTCG
>JBAVVE010000197.1:0-5863 GCA_049697135.1 Bathyarchaeia archaeon
TGACGATGTCCGCTTTGATGATGGTCGCAGCCCTGATCGATGCTTTGTTCACAATTGGCAATACTATTCTCTCGGTGAGAGTCGCCCAGAACTTCGCAGCCGACCTGAGAGCTGCGGTATTTCATAGCGTTCAAGGTTTCAGCTTTGGCAACCTCGACAGATTTCAGACAGGGCAGCTGATTGTGCGACATACAAGCGACGTGAACACGATCCAGGTGATGGTGCTGATGGGGCTCCGCATGTTCACAAGGGCGCCCTTGATGATCGTTGGCAGCATAGCTCTCATGATCGCCACGAACTGGGACCTCGCCATGATCATGTTCGTGCTATTGCCGCTGACTCTAATCATCTCAGGCGCCTTCGTTCTGAAGGCCCAGCCGATGTTCATGAAGGTTCAGAAGAAACTCGACAAGCTCAACATGGTACTCCAAGAGAACCTCGCGGGCGTACGCGTAGTGAAGGCCTTCAACAGAACGAAGCATGAAGATGAGCGTTTCGAGAGGGCGAACGTTGACCTATCGCAGCAATCGATCCGCGTGAACACGATGCTTTCCATTCTCTTTCCAAGCATGGTGTTCATCATCAACCTCGGCGTTATTGGCGTTGTCTGGTTCGGTGGCCAACAGGTCGTCATTGGCAAGTTCACAATCGGCGAGATAATGGCATTCATCAACTACTTCCAAATCACAGTCTTTCCCTTGCTCTTTTTGTCGATCATGGCGGGACAGCTATCTGCCGCCGATGCCTCTGCCGAACGCATATACGAGGTTCTTGATTCAGATCCAGAGATACAGGACAAGCCAGGGGCGAAGGTCCTCACCAATGTGAAGGGTAGGGTCGCCTTCGAGGACGTTTGCTTCAGCTATGCAAAGGACTGCAGCGAACCTGTTCTCGATAGGATCAACCTGGTCGCGGAACCGGGGCAGATCGTGGCCGTTCTTGGCGCAACCGGCTCAGGGAAGTCCACGCTTGTCAACATGATCCCGCGATTCTATGACGCGACCAGAGGCAAAGTGACCATTGACGGCGCAGATGTGCGCGAGGTAACATTGGATTCGCTTCGAGCGAACATAGGTGTTGCGATGCAGGAGATCGTCCTATTCAGCGGCACGGTCCGGGACAACATACGGTACGGACGACCTGACGCTTCTGAGGAGGAGATTGAGGCCGCAGCGAAGGCGGCTCAGGCACACGACTTCATAATGAGCTTCCCGAACGGCTACGATAGCGATGTAGGCCAAAGGGGCGTCAACCTCTCGGGCGGACAGAAACAAAGGATAGGCATAGCCCGCGCTATCCTTGTCAAGCCCAAGATATTGATTCTTGACGACAGCACGAGTTCGGTGGACGTTCAGACTGAGGTGAAGATCCAAGAGGAACTGGAGAAGGTCATGAATGACACGACCAGCTTCATTATTGCACAACGCATCAGCACGGTGCTGAATGCTGACAAGATAATCGTCATTGACAAAGGAAAGATCGTGGCCGAAGGGAATCACGCAGAGCTGATTGAGAGCAGCCCAGTTTACCGGGAGATATATGACTCTCAGCTCGGCGACGGAGGGGCCCAGCCGTGAGTAGGAGAGCACAACCTCCCGGAACAATCGGGCCCGGAGGACCACACGGTGCGATGGTTAGGGGCGTCGAGAAGGCGAAGAACCCACGCGCCACCCTGATGAGACTAGGGACGTACCTGCTCGAATCCAAGTTCCAGCTTGCTCTAGTCGTGGTGCTTGTCATCCTCGGAACAGTCCTCTCGATAATCGGACCATACCTGCTCGGCGTAGCCATAGACAGCTACATAACAAAAGGCGACTTGGTCGGGCTCACATGGATCGTGCTTCTGATGTTCGGTGTCTATCTGGGGACCTGGTTCGCCCAGTCAGCCCAAGGAGTTCTGATGGCTCCAATATCACAAAAGGCGCTCAGAACATTGCGCAAGAACCTGTTTGAGCACCTCCAGACGCTCAGCCTCAGCTTCTTCGATAGGAGAACACATGGTGAACTGATGAGCAGGCTGACCAACGACATAGATGCCATCAACCAAGCTCTGACTCAGAACGTCACCCAGCTTGCCGGTAGCATCCTGTCGCTCATTGGGATACTGATAGCGATGTTCGCACTGAACGTGTGGCTCGCGCTTGGTAGCCTCACAGTGCTGCCCATAATGGTCCTGATCACGATCTTCATCGGAAGGAAGAGCATGGCGGGCTTTCGTAGTCTCCAAGCGCAATTAGGCCGATTGAACGGCCGAGTTGAAGAAGTGCTGGGTGGCGAACGTGTCGTCCAAGCGTTTAGGAAGCAGCGCACTGTCCTTGACGAATTCGACAAAGACAACTTGGCCGTGCGTGATGCCGGGATAGGGGCAATGAGCTACGCCTTCGTGATCCTACCACTTGTGAACGTCATGAGCAACCTCAGCATCGCAGTGGTGGCGGGACTTGGCGGATGGATGACCGTGATGGGTTGGATCACGGTTGGACTGGTAGCATCATTCATAACGTACGCCCGGAACTTCGTCCAACCTCTACGCCAACTCGCTGATCTTTACAATTCCATCCAGACGGCCTTGGCAGGTGCGGAGCGCGTCTTTGAGATCATGGACGAGAAAGCTGAGATTGCCGATAAACCCGGTGCCATCTCTCTAGACGACATAAGGGGAGATGTGGTCTTTGACCATGTCGATTTCAGCTACGTACCAGGAGTGCCAGTCCTCAAGGACATAAGTTTCCACGCCGAGCCTGGCCAGGTAATCGCCTTCGTCGGCCCAACCGGCGCAGGTAAGACGACTATGATCAATGTTCTCGGAAGATTCTACGACATACAAGGTGGTTCGATAAAGATCGACGAAATCGACATCAGAGACCTTGACCGGGAGAGCCTGCGCAGGCAGCTTGGCACCGTGCTCCAAGACAATTTCCTCTTCGCCGACACAGTGATGGAAAACATACGCTATGGCAAGCTGGATGCGACGAACGAAGAATGCATCGAGGCCGCGAAGCTCGCCAACGCCGACCAGTTCATCACACGCCTACCACAAGGCTACGAGACGTTACTGACAGAGAGGGGCAGCAACCTTAGCCAGGGGCAGAGACAACTCTTGGCCATAGGTCGAGCCGTAATTGCTGACCCGCGCATACTCATACTCGATGAGGCAACCAGCAGCGTTGACACGAGAACTGAGCTTAGAATACAACAGGCCCTCCTGAAACTGATGGAGGGGCGCACGAGTTTCGTCATAGCACATAGGCTCAGTACGATTCGCAAGGCAGATCAAGTGCTTGTCATCAAGGATGGCGTCATAGTCGAGGGAGGATCCCACGAGTCGCTCCTCGCCCAGAAAGGCTTCTACTACAACCTCTATGTGAGCCAGTTTAAGGGAACCAACAATCTTCCTCAATCATAAGAGGGATGGCGAAGATACCGACACGAAAGGACTAGGATAGAACCCGGTTGGTTGTTTAGAGAGCGACCTACGTTTGCGCTTTGATTAGTCATTGGTGGCTTGCAGCGACATTGGAAGCCTGTAAGTCGTAGGTTCGAGCCCTCAGTGATTCGAACGTCCCCGAATTTTGAGACCATTTCCAGCAACGAAATTGTTGCGAACCCCACCGGGCCCGCCACAAGAAATGGTGCGGGGGGTGGGATTCGCGCACCAGTTTACCAGTATCAATTACCCCACGAGTGCCCCCAAGCAGGTTCTGAATTAGAGAAGCGCCACTCAATGAGATCTGCTGAGAGTCGGTATGTATTCACGCATGAGTGTTGGTAGCCCGGGGGAGATGCCCGCTCAAGCATGATTTCATACCTTTTGGCACTGCCTGGTTGAGTTCGGCCGGCGACCGTTTTGAGGTGGCCTACTCGAGAATTGAATTCGGAGTCCGGGAAATCCGCGGTACCCGGATGTCGCAGAGAGTTCGTCTAGGTTTGACATCTTTGACAAGTGGGACAGAATAGGTCTTCTATCGGCTTGTTGGCTCCACAGAAGCGACAAACCGGAATCAGAGCCCTATGCAAATCAAGTCTTGTCTCGATCTTTCGCCTGGCTCTCAGGAACTCTTCGCTCTCGGAGAACTCCTTGAGACGTTTGAAACGGTTGACGTATAGCGGGTGCGTGCACAAGAGTTCAGAAGCAGATTCCAGCATGCCAACCTTCTCACTCTCGATCTCATACTTGCCAGGTGAGAGCACATCACCGGATGACCATAGACCGAGTTTGGCGAGGAGTGACCTCATAACGCGCATGTCATTGACGGCAAGAAGGCTTCCCCGATCGGCTGTCACCTCAGATTCCCTATGTCAAGACAGAAGCGCCAGACGAACAGGAACCGTGACAATACTCAAGCCTAGAAATGATGCCGAAGCGCCGGTGCCTCCACCGAGTATCTCTGCAACTGTATGATAGAGCATGTGACCACTCTTCACATGTCCTAACTCATGCCCAAACAGCGCAGACAACTCATGCTCTGTCAACAGGTTCAGGGTGCCAGAGCTCACGACCACGGAAGCATGATCTTCGCTTCCAAGTGTGAAGGCATTCGGCCGAGCATCCTCCATGATGAATGCCTCCGGCAAACTGTCAGCGGACATTGCGATTGCACATTGTCTTACGAGCGCATCAACTTCGGACGGATAGGTAACCCTATGCACTTCACGAGATAGCCTAGACGACAGCTCTTTTTCCAAGTTGGGAAGTGCCAGGTTCTTGACGAGGTAAGGAAATACTCCGGTAGCCTTGATCATCTGAATGGCGTTTTGGTCTGGCGCGTAGGCAAAGTCGTCAGGAACAAGATCGTATCTACTGCTTGGGGCAAGTCCGTAGCGGCAGTGAGAGCAGAACCCCAACTCCTCGGGAGTCTCATGACCGCATCTGTGACAACACAAGTTCAGGGCAGATCACAATCCAATGAGATGAAATCTCCGCTTCTCAGCGCCTGCGAAACGGCCCCCTCCAATGGTTACTTAACACATTATGTCTAATTCTCAGAATGACGCAGGCTGACCAGACGTGTGATTGTCGCTGTCATCTTGCTTGCTTCGAAGGCTCTTTCCTACCTCCAACGACAAAGAAAAGGATGACACTGTCTGCATTGTTGGTCTCCATTTTCATAACCGGCGTCACCGATTTGTGTGTTTCAGGCGTGAAGCTTGATATGAAGATGCACGCGCACTAGTGGGACCGGAGGGGTGCCTGTGCCGAAGCTCCTTGATCCTCTGACTGTTGGCGGCCTATCGATGAAGAATCGTATTGTCATGCCTCCGATGGCAAACGACTTGGCAACCACGAAGGGCGAAGTAACGCAACCCCTGACCGCGCACTATACACGACGGGCCGCAGGAGTGGGACTTGTAATCGTGGAGCACTCGTACATCGCCAAAGATGGCAAACTCTCCTCGAGACAGCTTGGAATCTATGACGATGCATTGATCAAAGGGCTTGCTGATCTGGCGGAGTCGATCCATGCAAAAGGAACGCCAGTTTGCATACAGATCACCCACGCAGGCCGAAGGGCTAACAGCTCCATTTGCGGCAGTCAGCCTGTTGCTCCGTCGGCGATACCAGCAAGTGACTCAGATGAAGTCCCAAGAGAACTCGAAAAACATGAGATCCAGAGTCTGGTGAGACTATTCGGTGAAGCCGCCCGACGAGCGTGCAAGGCAGGATTCGACGGTGTGGAAGTTCATGGCGCACATGGCTTCCTGTTGAACCAGTTCACATCCCCATTGAGCAATAGACGGACTGACGAGTTTGGCGGATCATTTGCGAACAGATTCAGATTCCCACTGGAAGTCATTGAGGAAGTCAGAAAGGCGGTGGGATCAGACTACCCGCTGCTCTATCGTCTCGGCGCCTATGATGGTC
>JBAVVE010000198.1:0-6959 GCA_049697135.1 Bathyarchaeia archaeon
GTCCGAGATCGGGTAGACATGCCTTTTCTTGAGCGAAGGTGTGATCGCCGATGCTGCACCGTCACCCCATGCCATTACCATCGTTGCTGCCATCACGATGGGCTTCTGACTCCACAGTGAGAGAAGCAAGACTCCGATTGAAATGATATAGAAGACCGGGCCGTAAGCGTGCAGTCTCGAGTATCGCTTCTCATCGACCATCGTTTGTGTTATGAAACTCCCTTTTCGAGTGGCAAACGAGAGAGCAGTCATCAACCCCAATCCGATCGGGATCAACAGGGGATAGATGACGCTCGAAAAGAACGGTATGAGCAGGATTGTGTCTCCGGCCAGCAGGTGGATTGCCCTACGCGTCGTGTAAGCTCCAAGATTCAGTCTCTTCCTGAGAAGTTCTGATATGCCTATGATAAGAATCACGAGAACATATACAGCCACGACAAGACCCAGATCGAAGAGTGAGGCCTGCAATTCCCAGCCCATTTGTCAAGTGATATATGCGCTGGTTGCTTTCCTGTGAATAAATAACCTGTGATCGAGGCTCGAAAGAAGAACGAAGGGTGACGAGGATGATAGACCCTCTGACTGTCTTAATCGCCGGCATCATTTGCGCTGCACTGGCTCTGGGCGCTTGGAAAGGACACATCCTTGATAGTAGAGGCGCCATTACCGCCTTCCTGATTGGTTTCGCAACATTTGTCTTCCCTGCCGACGGGTGGAAATGGTTCCTCGTCCTCTTGGTCTTCCTGATGGTTTCCAGCTACATGACGCATTACAAGTACCAGATCAAACGCAAGAAAGGGTTCGCCCAAGAGAAAGGAGGCGCCCGAGGCTGGCCAAATGTCGCCGCCAACGGCGTCGTAGCTGGACTATTGGTTCTATTCACTCCATTCCTTCCACAGGAACAGATCCAACTAGTCCTAGCTGCGTTTCTGGGGGCAGTTGCCACAGCAAATGCTGATACACTCGCGACGGAGATTGGGCTTCTCAACCCTACTGACCCACGATTGGTTACAGACTTGAAAAAAGTGGTTCCTGCAGGAACTTCTGGCGGCATCTCAATCTTCGGAGAACTTGCCACGTTGTTTGGAGCGCTCCTGATCGGCATTGCCGCCGGACTACTCGGAATGGCTGGCAACCCCGGTTGGTCATTAAGCGTTCTCATCGGAACCACGATGATAGCGGGCCTCGCCGGATGTTCCATCGACAGTGTCATCGGCGCAACAGTCCAGGGAATCTACAAGTGTCGCGTCTGCAACAAGATTACGGAGAACCGTAGACACTGCGGGAATCCTTCTATTCCGCTCAGAGGACACAAAGTCATCGACAACAACGTGGTCAACCTGATCGCCACCATCTGCGGAGCCGCGGTCGCTGTGCTGTTCCTTGTCCTGTCCTAGAGTCCGGACTTCAACTCGTCTCTGCCAAGCTCTTTCCGCAGACACGAGCCAAGCATGCCTTATTATTCGGTTTCACGTGAGACAGGAATGGCGACAATGAGGATTCAGAGTTACGCAAGACACCTGTGATGTGAAGGCATTATTCTGAGTCGCCGCTCATCATCGGACAGGATAAGCTTGGTCGAATGCTACGTGTCGCATCTGCATGATTCTGCAGTGGGAAGACCGGAATAGCTTAATAAGGCGATGTAGGCTTATGCTATCTTATGCCGGCTTTCGTCAGGGTAAGACATGAACAATCCTGCAATCTCTCGCGAAAACACTCTGTTGCACTCTTATATACGAAGGGTCTGCCGAAAGCAAGGTGGGATTGATTTGCGCAACTTGTCTCGTTGGTTGGTTCTGTCTATTCTATTGGTGAGCTTAGCTTCTCTGGTCACACCTGCACATGCGCAGGTTTCGATTAGTCTTAGTTGGACCTCGATAAACGCCCCTCCTAGCGGGTTTGTGACGAATACTGTGATCATTACTAACAATGACCCTGTGAACGCGCACACGATCCAGTTGGCGCTGGTAGGGGTTGGCTACTGGGGCTGGGAATCCTTTGTACCGAACCCGGTTGTCGTTCCTCCTTTGGCCTCAGTGGCCTCCACTCTAACGATCCCCATTCCTGGTCCAGACAGCTACTGTCCGGGTGAAAGCAGCCATGGGCCATTCACTTGGCAGTTGACGGTCCAAGGCTCCGAAGGGGGTATTGTCCTTGCACAAGCCTCGCTTGTCGTGTACCTGATGCCTGTGACTTACGCGTTGACTGTCAATGTCGAACCGACCAAGCAATCATACATTGTTGGCGAGACCGTTACGCTCAAAATGGATACGAATATGCCCGGGGCTCAGTACTTCCTGAAAGTCAGAAAACCAGATGGTACAGTCTGGGCATCCGCGAGTGCTACCCTGCCTGCGACCTTCACAAAGAAAGCAACAGAACCGCTTGGAACCTACACGGCAGAGCTGATGGCATACTATTGTGGCGTGGCTCAAGATACCGCCTCCTTCTCAGTTACGCCGGACACGTACAGTGTCACCATCTCCTTGTATGGAGTACCGACCGATGTCACGACTGGCCTGTACGTCGATAGTAACAAGATTGCAGACATGAAGGGCGGTGACGTGAAGGACCTGAGCTACCCGATCGGTACCTCTCACACCTTCCAAGTTGATCAGTATGTGACGGGCGCAGAGGGATACAGATACTATTGCGTGTCGAACACCTGGACCGCTAGCACTACGGGATCAAACGTGTTCAAATACGAAAAACAGGTCCGCCTCGAGGTCAGCACCGACCCAGCTGGCATCACAGACGTGACCGCGTCGGGCTGGTTCGCGGTCGGAGCATCTATGTCAATCTCTGCTGTACCTTCTGAGGTGCAGGGAACCGAAGGCACCAAGTATGCATTCTCGACGTGGACGATTGACGGAACTCCGAGGGCGGGCAACGGCTTCATCGTTGTCATGGATGCGCCTCACAAAGTCGTCGCAAAGTACGATGCGATGTTCCTGCTCACCGTGCGGTCGGACTTCGGAAACCCGACGGGCGGTGGATACTATGTGTCAGGATCCACCGCGACCTTCTCAGTCAATTCACCGGTCGGAATCGGAGTACAGCAGGTCTTCGTTGAGTGGAAAGGCGATTACACCGGCAAGGAACCTAAGGGTTCAATCACGATGGATGGGCCGAAGACCGTGACCGCTGTCTGGACTACGAGTTACACCCAACTCTATGTGATCGCGGGCGTGATTGCCGTCATCGCTGTTGTCGCTGTCGTGCTCCTGCTGAGGAGAAGAAGGGCTGGACCATCAGCGATCAAGCCACCTCCACCCCCACCGCCACCAAGCGAAGTTCCTGAAAGTGTCGAAGAACCACCTTCTACCACCCCAGAAACCGAAACCGTGCCGAAGCGGGAAGTCTCAGTTGCTATACGCTGCACGAACTGTGGACACGAACTCAAAACAGGGCAGATCTACTGTCCGGAATGCGGACAGAAACAGACCGACTAGGCCGAATCGATCTGCCCGACTCTTCCTTCTTCTTCAGTCATACGTATACGGCACCGACAGGTCTGGACGCGACTATGACGTGCTGTAGGAACTGATCTTCTGGGAGAGCTCCAGAGAATTCTACTCGCTCATTGATAACCACCTTCGGAACCCCCATGACCGCATACTTCTGGCCGAGGTGTGGGAACTCAGTCACGTCGATCATGTCCGCCTTGACCTGTGTGTTCTCGATGGCGAACTGATGAGCAAGGCTCACCGCCATCGGACAATAGGGACATGTGGGCGTAGTGAAAACCTGGATGTGTACCGGCACGTTTACAGATGCTAGCCTTGTGCGAGATTTCTCAGATATCTCTGTCGTTCCATTCGAAACCATCTTGAGATCCTTGATGAGTGTACCGAACTCGTAACCTGCAGGTATTCCGTAGAAGCGCACACCGTAGTCTTGCTTTCCGACGAGGACGAGCGCTGGAACCTTGTCGATAGCATATTCTCTTGCCTTGTTTGCATGTTTCATGAAATCATACACCTCAACAGAGACCTTGTCAGAAAGCTGAGCGATCTCTTGAGCAAGCTCTCTGGCTTCACGGCAGAAACGGCATTCCACTTCCTGAGTGAAAACAAGCATACGAACCGGGTTGTCGAGCGACAAGAGTTCTTCCCTGATGTGCGCCTTGTGCTCCTCTGGAATCAAAACCATAGAACCAGTCGTCCCGATGTCAATTATGAGAGTTACGACGCCACCTTTAATGTTTGATGACTTGAGCGCACGTAGGCTTCCACTCAGTCACTTATTTTAGTAGGGAGAGGACCATGGCGGTCCAGTGAGCGCCAACTTGATCATCGTCAAAGGTCCCGCTTCACCGATGTTGTCAGGACGGGTGGCAGATGCAGTCGGAGCATCTTCCCTTCAACTTGAACACAAAGTCTTCCCGGACGGGGAGACGTACATCAGATTCCCAGAATCCGTTGCCGGAAAGGAAGTGGCGGTAGTTCAGTCCTGTTATCCCCCGCAGAACAAGAATCTCATTGACCTGCTGTTCATTCTCGACGCTGCTAGGGATATGGGAGCCAAGAAGACCGCGGCAGTGGTTCCCTACTTTGCATATGCGCGCCAAGACGACGCGTACAGAAACGGGGAGGCAGTAAGCGCGAAGACGATTGCTCGGTTGATAGAAGCAACGGGAGCAATGACCTTCTTGACGGTGGATATGCCGAGCAACAAGGCGATAAGATTCTTCAAAATCCACTTCGAGAACTTGACGTGCATGAAGCTCGTGGGCGAGTATTTGAAGACCCTATCTCTCAGGAATCCGTATGTGTTAGCTCCTGATGATGGAGCGATCCCATTGGCGGAGACCGTGTCGACCGCTCTCGGCACAGAATATACGTGGTTCGAGAAGACAAGAGACAAGATAACGGGAAGCGTCAGCACTTCGGGCAAAGACGTTGGCTTGAAAGGCCGTGACGCAATCATCGTCGATGATGTGATCTCCACTGGAAGGACTGTTGCGAACACAGCCCAGATTGCGAAGAAACAGGGCGCAAGGAGTGTGACCGCGGCATGTGCGCACCTGCTCCTGACCGGTGACGCTCAGCACACTCTCAAGAATGCAGGCGTCGATCAAGTCTTCGGTACTGACTCAGTTGAAGCTGGGCCTGGATCACATCCAGTCTCGATTGCACCAGTGATTGCTGAAGCGTTGAGGAAGACTTGGTGAAGGAACGGCTCTTCTTCGTCGTGTCCGGAGAGCATCGCACTCTTCCTCACGCGGAGATTCGAGCCATACTCCAAGCTTGCCGAGTCGACTTCAAGGAGATAGCAGCTTCACCAAAACTGGTCAGAGTCGAAGCAGATTCCTCAGCACTTGACTTCGTGGCCAAAAGGAGTATGATGTACGATCAGTGCGGAATCGAGATCGCGGCAACCAGACCTAGCAAAAGGAAACTGTTCTCCCTGCTGCGGGGACTCGAACTAGAGAGGCATTTCGCTGGCAGGTGCTCCTATGCCGTTCGATCGGTGCGAATTGGGAGAGCATTCAAGCAACTTCAGAGAGCGACGCTCGAGCGAGAAATCGGCGAAATCATTGGCAGGAAACAGCCAGAAGCCAGAGTTGACCTGGGTCACCCGGATATCACGTTTCTCTGCGTCGTCTCTTCGCAGGGCCTCTTGGTCGGGAAGTTGACTCACTCGAGGATTCCTGGACTCATAGCGTCAAGGAGACCTAGGAAGAGGCCTGTCTTTCACCCCTCTACGATGCAGCCGAAACTTGCACGATGCTTGGTGAACCTTGCCAGACCGGCAGAAGGAGCATTATTGCTGGATCCTTTCTGTGGGGTAGGTGGAATCCTTCTTGAGGCGGCTGCAATAGGCTGTAGAGGGATCGGTGCAGACGCAGACCCACGGATGATCAGGGGGGCCAGAGCGAACCTGAAACACTACAGAACGGAACCTTTCGGACTTGTTGTAGAAGACGCGACAAAGATGTCTATACGCACTGTTGACTCGATTGTGACGGACCCACCATATGGCCGGGAAGCATCGACGCATGGGCGGAAACTGATCAGCCTACTTCGGGAATTCCTGCCTTCAGCATACGAAACTCTTTCTGAGAATGGTCACCTATGCATATGTTGCCCAAGCGACGTGCAGCTCCCAAGAATCGCGAGGGCAGCTGGATTCAAGCTTGTGGAGTCTCACCGCGTATACGTGCACAGGAGCCTCACCAGGCGCATCCTTGTGCTGAGAAAGAAATGATGTCTCTGGGCGATCTCGGATGAGAGTGACTTTCCTAGGAACCGGAGGCAGCGTTCCAACAAAGCAGAGGAACCTTCCCAGCTTTGCAGTCCGGACTGACGGAGGACTCGTCATGTTTGACTGCGGGGAAGGAACTCAGAAACAGTTCCTCATCGCAAAGTTGGGCTTGAACCGTGAAATGAGGATACTGATCTCTCACATGCACGCTGACCACATCCTCGGCATTCCTGGGCTCCTACATTCGATGTCGTTCATGGGTAGGAGTCGAGATCTTGAGATCTATGGGCCGCCTGGCATTCGAGCGTTTGTCCAATGCACAACGGAAACAGTTGGGTTCAGATCGATGTTTCCGGTCCGAGTCATCGAGGTCGGCGCGGGAACCGCAGTGACAACTGATCAATACACGATCAAGACGGTTTGGGCCGACCATGATTTTCCCTGTCTCTCATACGCGCTTGTAGAGAACGAGAAACCTGGCCGGTTCTACCCGGCAAAGGCGAGGAAGCTCGGAATACCAAAGGGCCCTCTTTGGAAAGCTCTCCAAATGGGAAAGCCCGTGAGGATTGGTGGAAAGAAGATCGATGCTTCAAGGGTTGTGGGTGAGCCGCGAAAAGGGCTGAAGATCACTTACGCAGTCGATACGAGACCATGCGAAAGAGTGGTCCGGCTCGCCTCAGGATCAGATCTGCTGGTGCATGATGGTATGTTTGCGTCAGATGCCTCTGAACGAGCAAGGGAGTTTGGAC
>JBAVVE010000199.1:0-5390 GCA_049697135.1 Bathyarchaeia archaeon
CTTCCATAGTGCTCCGCAAGTTGGTCAGGGGACCACGAATCTTGTATCCTCTTTTGCTTTCGAGTTCCTCCAACTGACTTCGCAAGTCTTCGTGCGAGGCTAGGATACGTCGAACTATGCCTCTAATCCTGTTCCCTAATTCTGTCCTGTGTTCTCTGGAGAGAGCCTTCCAGTATACGTGGATTCCCGACAGCATATCTTCCGAATCGAAGGTCGAGTCCACCAAGGCGCTAGGCCCTCCTTTTGAAGACTTGAGGGCAATCTGCATCATCATCCTTAGAACTCTCGGAATTATCACGACATCCTTGTCTTGGTCGGAGAAAGGGTAATAGTTCAGTGGAGGACGCATCCCCCTCAAGTCTGTCGGTTCTAGAAAGCGACCATTAAGCTCCGCCTGGGAGAAATCTCTCCTCTTTTTGATGGCATTCTCGCCGAAGCTCAGAAGTGGATAAGGATCGGTTTGCCCAAGAAAAATAAGCTCACTTTCCTCGCGGACAGCAAAACATAGATCAAAAGTCAAACGCTCCTTGGTCGCGCTGAGGGTCACCCATCTAGTGAGATCACCAACTCGCAGGCCTTTGTACCTTGATATCTGCCCTGCATCAAGCGATATCCCTCCTTTGCATTCGAATACCAGTGAGTGTACAAGCACATCTGATACGGCAATTACATCGGGCTTGACATCGTCTCCGCTCCCGGTGCGAATCGTCTGCTCAATTAGCTGCACTTGGTAGCCTAGGTCTGCCAGAGTCGAGGGCCAGCAGACGTCTCTAGCACAAAGTCCAATCACGCAATTCATCAGGCGGGTATGAGCGCTTGGGATCAATGGCAGACACCGTCATTGGAACACTAGCTCCTCACAGCGTACCCTAGAGTCAAAAAAGTGCTGAAGGTTGACATAGAGACGCAGCAATGTGTTGCCACATGCCCCTTCTGGAAGATACGCCCTGATGAATTCAGGCGAAATCTCAAGATCAATAGAAGAACCCGAGTGCATATCCAATGCAAGCACTTGATAGTAGTCCTCACTCGCTTTCGATCCGAGACCCCAAAGTCTGAAAGGTTCCTTCGAATCGAGAAGGCGACCGAGGAAGAATCGGAAGTCCTGTATCTTTCTTTCGAAAACTAGATTGAACGCCTTGCCCCTTATGCGACTAATGCCATCAGTCTCCCTTGTTCCGAGACGGAATCGCTCGATTGATCCAACCAGCTCCCTGTATCTAGTCTTTGTCTCGTCCACCAAACTCATGTGGTCGTCGATCGAACTGCCGCTTTTGACCGAAAATGCGCCGTCGTACCTCAGGTCGTCCTTGGAATAGTTGGCAGCGGTGCCTCTCCTAATCCGAACCTTGCTATAGGAAATCGATCGCTGCAACTCTTCCTCTGCTCTCACCGCCTTAAGAGCCTTCGAAGCACTGCTTCCAGATACGGTCATTGTAAGCTCTTCCAAAGGAATGTCGGGCGTTTCACTCGGGGTGAAGAGGTCTACATACTGTAGACCGAACCCGTTGAAGGCGTTCCCAGGAAGTGCAGATAGCCCCTCCAAGACCTGCGTGGGAATCCAAGCTCTGTCAAACTGATACTCCGGACCAGAGGCTAGTTGCCTCACCAAGACGTGCGCGTCTTCCGCCAGGGCCCCCGTATGCAGGACCCAGAACCTCTCATCACTGATGTCGAGAAAGAAACTAGCAAAGCTGTCAGCCCGAGTTGACTGCATGTTCACTATCTTGATATTATCGACGCCAGTGTTCCGTATGGATGCTGCAACCTCGCCACAATTGAACTCAGATGGCGGCTTGGTGTTTGACTCGAACAAGTAACTCTTGAGTTCACGCGGCCTCCCCCTCCGTTCGATCTCCTCCTCTTCCTCCTCCTCAGCGACCTGAGCCGACATAACGCCTCCCAGGTAATCCATGAACTCCTTCCGTGTAGTTACTACCGGAAGATAGTCGAAGGATGAGGGCACAGCTCTCACCTTGAAATCACTAGTTCTGAGGAGATGTGCAGATTCGACGATATGTGTGTATAGGTTCCCTGACAGCACAAGCAGCTATTCCAGCCATTGCCCATGAAAGAACCAAGTATGCCTGGCGCATATTTCCTTCAGACCTAGGGGCTCTAGGCCCGAGAAGACCCTCATCGCTTATGTGAGTCCAAACCCCCATTCTCGCCTCAAGCGGAAACTTCACGATACAATCCGCCCACGCTCGCCCTGTCCCTTTCCCTTGTAGCGAGGTACCATCTGGCATCCTAGCAGTCAAGTATCCAGCGAATCTACCGCATTCTGGGGTGGATTGAGCCGCAGAAGACGAAGAAGCAGCTTCTCAGAGCAGCATACGATAGGAGACCTAAACCCACGAGGCCGAATGAGCTCTGGGAGACAGATCTTACCTACGTCGATTGCGGCATAGACGGTTGGGCTTTCCTCTTCAATGTGGAGGATGTGGTCAGCAGGGAATGGGTGAGCTACGTCTTCGATAAGTGCGCTACAAAGGAGAACGCCATCCTAAGCGTCCAGAAAGCTCTGATCAAACATCCGGAAGCCGTAGACGTAAGGTTGAGAATCGATCGTGGCCCACAGTACGAGAGCGAAGCCTTCAGGGGGAGCATGCGGATCCTACGCGTCAAACAGGAATTCATAGCCGTCAACACACCTGAACAGAACGGACACATGGAATCCTTCCATAAGACATTGAAACGCGAATACGTCTGGACGAGAGACTTTCAGAGCTTCCAAGAAGCGTCAGAAGCCATCCAGGAAGCATACATAGACTACAACCAGAGGAGGATCCACTCATCTCTCGGATACATGACACCCTACGAGTTCCTTGCAAGAGTGAAGGTGACCCAACATGAGGGATAGAACCATACGTTCAAAAACCGAAAAAGCGTTCTCAAAAGCAGGGGTCCAGTCCAAGGCGCTGTTCTATCATCAATGTACACTGTGGTTGACCTGATGCGTGAAGGCAGCAAGCGAGTTCGCAAGTGACTAATACCGCATCGAATCCATGAATTGCTGGTGGAATAAGGCGTGGACATTGGCCAACTCATAGGCCAGTTGAAATCGTCAAGGCTCCTTGCGGAATGCCCTGAGTGCCATCAGGACTTTCCCCTATCAAAGGCCGTCCTGTTCGACGGACTCGGAGACTTCCCCGAAGCTGCTCAGCTCAAAAGAGAAGCAATGCTCAGCGAACTTGAACAACGACTGGAAAAACTGAAAAAGCGAAAGCACTCGGCGGGTCCTGGCGCAGAGAAGAAAGCCATAGAAGTTGGGATCGGGAAGATCATTGAGAAAGTGGTCCCTGCATACAAGGGGTTTGGAATTCCGATCTGTGACTGCCGTCCCCTGTTTGAGCCGATTGACATGATCATTTTCAACGGGTTAAGCAAGGCATCTGTGGAATCCATCACGTTCATGGAAATCAAAACAGGTGCATCAAGACTCAAGGATCACCAGAAGCTCGTCAAAGATGCAGTTGGCGACGGAAAAGTTGGCTTTCAGGTGGTCTGAATGAGCCAGATTGTTGAGACATTCCAGGCTTTCAGAAGGGTCTTGTGCCTCTGCCCTCACTGCAATTCTATCATGAGACTAAGCGACCTACGATTGCGGTATCGGGGGGTAGGACCGAAAACGTGGCTTGATACGTTCGGGAGAGAAGTGTCAGTCATAGAGCGAAAAGAGGGGCTATTTGATGAGAAAGAGAATAAGCTGCGAGATGAAGCCGCAGAGAGAGGCAGACGTAGAGTTCCCGCCTTGGTAAGGAAGTCGATGGATTCTCAATTTGCGAGACTGAAGTACAACCCTTACGACATCAAGGCTCTCCTGCATCCTGTCGATTTTGTGGTCTTCGATGGCCTAGACAGCAAGGACAAACTCCGACAGATTGTCTTTCTATCCAAGAGGGTTGAGAATGACTGGCTGAACAGTCTGCGCAGTTCTGTGCAGAAGGCAGTTGAACAGAAGAACTACAACTGGCAGGTCGCAAGAGTCTCAGTCGATGGTGCAATAGAGATGGCCGACAAATGACGAACGACGGGAACATGGATGTGCTACAAGGAAACATGTGTGACCAGACTGGCAGAGCTCTCTTTGCGGCGTTGTCAAGATCGAGATACACGCAACAGCCTACTTGAAGTGAACTGAGATGCCCAATGAGCGTATTCCTGGGAGAAAAGTCGCTGCAGATTATGACCCATCGGAAAGAAAAAGGCAATTTGATGAACCGCCACGATCTCATGATGAGAGGTCAGAATTCGAGAGAGATCGATCTCGCATAATCCACTCCGCAGCATTCAGACGACTGCAAGGCAAGACGCAAGTCTTCGGACTAGGAGGTAGCGATTTCTTCAGAACTAGGTTGACACATTCGCTGGAAGTGGCCCAGATTGGCAAAGGAATTGCCCTCCGATGCAAGTATGCTGATCCAGATCTAGTGGAGGCAGTGTGCCTTGCTCACGATCTGGGGCATCCGCCTTTTGGGCACGCAGGCGAAGAGGAACTACACAGTTGCATGAAACGGTGGGGCGGATTCGAGGCAAACGCGCAAAACCTGAGGATAATCCAACAATTGGAAGTCAAGTCCAGTAGGTACGATGGTCTGAACCTCACTCGTGCGACAATCGACGGCCTTCTAAAATACAAGAAGCAGTATCGCACGCTGAGATATATCAGACGCTCCAAGTTCTTCTACAACCCTGATGCAAGCCTTGTGAAGTGGGCCTGCGAGGGCAACAAAGGCGACTTGTCCTTTGAATGCCAAATTATGGACTGGGCTGACGACATAGCCTATTCAGTTCACGATCTTGAAGATGGTATTAGGGCGGGCATGATCTCTGAAGATCTCGTACAAGATAGCGCCTTCACAAGGAAGGTCAAGGAGGCCTTCGAAAGAAAAGGGGGGCGGTTTGACTACAAAGACTACGCTTCTGTTTTCCAAGAGATTCAGAAAGCGTTCTCCACTGCTGGTGGAAACGACAACAATAGACGTGAGCGAGCCCGAAAGGCACAGAGGAAGTCTGTCATGGCTGACCTCATCAATTCGTTCATCGACAAAACAGGCTACAAGACCAATGCAGGCAAGAAACCCACAAGATACCAATACTCGCTCGACATTCCCCCGGAAGTGAGAAACGAATGCTACCTTCTGAAACAAGTCGTGTGGGAAGCAATTATCAACGATGAGAGGATAGCAACTCTTGAAAGAAAAGCCAAAACCATTGTTAGATCCTTGTTTAAAGAATTCACCCAGCCTCAGGGTGACACAAGAGAATTGTTCCCTCGTGACTTCAGGGAGCGGCTAGACCAAGCGAACACGGACGCTGACAAGGCACGAGTGGCCTGCGACTATATTGCTGGGATGACAGACACGCATGCATTCAGAGTGTACTCC
>JBAVVE010000200.1:0-5394 GCA_049697135.1 Bathyarchaeia archaeon
GCAGAAAACTATAGACTTCATCTCGTCTTTTCCTGCCGTTTGGTAGTGGTAGACGCTGTCGCGAATCCTCCGAACCGCCAAGAAGAAGTCCTTTGACGACGAGTAGCAGTGCACCATTGACTCCGGCAGACCATACTTGCTTCTTAGAATGTTCGGACTCATTTGTGCCATCGCTGCAAAGCTACTCGGGAGTTTCGGTTGTCTGGTTCTGCTCCATAGCGCGTTGAGTATAGTCTGCATTAGATCATATGCAGTCCTCACATTCCCAAAAAGAAACTCAAGATCAGTCTGAACCAAATCCGCGATAAGTAGATTCTTCGTCTTTCTGAATTGGCTGAGGCACAGGAAATACTTCTCCACCACAACAGCGCAGTTCACGATCCGTCTCAGGAGTTCCAGCGAGGTCCTTAGAACGGAATCGAATGAATAATGCCGGGCTATTATGTCCATGATCTCTATGTAAGCGTCCTTTGTCTGGTCTGCGATGGACTCTGCGTAGTAACACGAGTTGACTGGTTCAGCGAAAACCCATGCAAGTTCAGAGCCATGAGGAACATGAAGCCTCCATCTCTTATCGGATTCGTCAACATATGGTGCGAGAAAAACGGTTCTGCCATCGGTCGGCACATGATGAATGTAAGGAACTTTGTCGAATTCCTTCCTGCTGACCCCCATCGCAGGAGAACTCGGCGGTCCTTCCGACCTTACGTTGGTCATTCGCAATCGCTGCGTACAGATTGTGTGGCCTAGGATGGAAAAGGATGCTGGATAGAGGACACGAAGGTCTCAAGCAACAGCTTGTCTTATCCAATTGCGTGTGTGGGACACTTGGTGCGCACACACACTAGTTACCGATAACGACGACGGACAACGCACCAAAGAGAACAAGCACATGACCCTAGCGGAAGAACTGAATCCAAGGGCGAGCGTGTTCGGGTCTCAGAAATCGCAATCGGCCATTCTCGATTTGAATCCTAAAGATCTCTTCACATTTCGGTTCGTTTGTCCGCTTGTCGAATTCTCCAGACCAGAGTATGAAGTGATAGATTCCGTCCCGATAATACCGATAGAGCTCACGCGTGATACTTTTGGCCCCAGGTCTACCAACGTTGTACTTGTACGGCCATGGAACGGGTCTTTTCACTCCTACTCGTTCGTGAACGACTCTCACCTGCCTTCCACCAAACAAGTACCATCTCCTCTGCTCATTCTCCGGAGGGTCGTAACACGTTTAAGCGTTGGCAATCGTCACTGGTGTGCGTGCGCGCGAACAGACCTGACGACAGATCTTCCCGTGAATGCATAGACTGAATGGCGCTAGTGTTTTATCTTCTGCAGAGCCCACTATTCTCGGGACGGGTCACGTGGCTATTGTGGGATATGAGTGGAGTCTACGCGGGTGACTGTGATGCCGAATAGCGAGTTTCTGGAAAAATGGCCACTATATCGCAAATACCCAATGGAGCTTCCCGGAGAATTAAGGCAATTGGCCAAGCCACCAATTCACATGGAATGCTCGATTTGCAGTTCTCCACAAACATTCAACATGCGAGATGAATATTACTTCGGACCTCGCGTCAATTGGCAAACACGGCCACATGGCCTTGTCATCTGCGTTCAGTATCTATGCGAGGCTTGTAGAAAGTTCTCGAGGTTCTTTCTACTGTGGTTTGATCCAAACGGCGCCTTCGTGGAAAAGGTCGGTCAGTTTCCATCTTGGGACATAAGCATTGAACCTTCTCTACAGAAGATGTTAAGTCAACACGCTGAGACCTACAAGAAGGGCTTGATCTGCGAATCTCAGGGCTACGGAATTGGTGCTTTTGCATACTATCGTAGAATAGTGGAAGAAATTATCGGGAGTCTTCTTGAACTGATCCCAGAACTCATGAGTGGTAACGAAAAAGAGCAATATCTTGCAGCTCTTGAGAAGGTAGAGCAAACAACGGTAACAGAGGAGAAGATTAAGCTTGTCAAGGATCTGCTTCCACCAGTTCTGAGACCCGATGGTCTTAACCCTCTATCGACACTCCACGCAGTGCTTAGTGAAGGATTGCATGGCAAGCCTGATGAAGAATGTGCAAGTCTGGCGGCACAAGTTCGCGAAGTGCTCGTCTTTCTAGTAAATCAAGTCACGGCTAGCAAAGAGGCAAAGAAGAATTTCACAGAAAGCATGCGCAAATTGCTTGAGCGACAAAAGAAGTGACGTGTGTCTCAGATTCTTTTGTGTGTGTGCGCGCACCAAGCGACCCACACACACCAAGAGGACCACACACGCACTACATGAACGACGACGGACGACGACTGGTGCGCACACGCACCAAGAACAAAGATCCCAGACATTCCTTGTCGCAAGGTTTCAAGATCGTTGGGCAGGCATAACCTGAGCAGAATCACTAAGATCTACTTGGGGGCTTGCGTAGCTGTTCCCATTGTGTCGACTCTGGCTACTGGTGTGTATGCCCTCTTGCATCGAGTATCACAATTTGACTCCCAAGGGATGGAACTGATTTGTGTGTTCTCTCTTCCCGATCATATCGCTGCTCATTGTAGTCGATCTGTTTTTAGGCGGTTCGTATATCGAAGTCAAACTCTTGAAGATGAAGCGCAGTCTCAATCACGAAGTCGAAGCAGAAGCGACAGTCCTCTATTGGTGGGACTTTCACGCGTCCCGAGCGGAGAATCTCGTATGTGCCTCCATATACCTTTGTTATGTGTGGGGTGAAGAGCCTGAACTTCGCATATCGGCGATAGTCCAGTCCCAAGCTTAGCAGCTTCAGCGCATCTTGAATTTCTTCGATACAACTGCCAACCTTTTCGGCGAATTCTTCAAGATCAGTCATCCCCCTAAACGAGCTGCCTATGAAAGTAAGGGACTCGCCGAAGAAGAATGGGGATTGACCAAACGTCATCGTCTTCCTATCCTCATAGTCGTCCACAAGCTGATTGAAGGCGACGGCTATCTTGTCTAGTGCATCTTCGATCTTTCCTTCACCAATCATCTTGTCCGCTTCCTCAAGGCTCCTTCTTGCCTCTTTGCATTGAACGAGTTCCAACATCGATACTGACCGAAATTCCACGCCGAATATCAGTGGGGTATTGGCTTCGAAGAAGCTAGTCGCGCTGGCTCGAAAACTCTCGATTTCCAGTCGTGACGGCAATATGCCATAGTGCTTGAAATCAACGCGTGCTTTGTTCAGCCTAAGCAGTGATCCCTTCTCTGCAAGCTCCCGACCAAGCTTGGGCTCCAGAAGACTCCAGTAGTCCATGAATCCCAGCCCCTGCTTTGAAACGTTCAACTCTTCCGAGCCGAGTTGCAGGAAGAGTTCTATGCTATCGTGAAACATGAGAATCGAAGTTAGCCCAAGCGGCTCTGGTTGCCTGGACTGCCGGACGGCACTATTGTATAGATATCGGACTATCGCAAGTCTTCGCAAAACATCCTGCGTCGGCACACGCTATCCCCTATTTCTTTTCCAAGACCTCTGTTTCCAGCCTTTCTTGTACAGGGCCGTAGATTCTAAGGTAAGCACATGCGGTTCTTTTTCGCAAATAGTGGAGTGTGCTCTTTCCGATCCCAAACCTCTGAGCCTCTGACTGAGAGAGACCTAGGATTCGTCTCCGAAGCTCGTTGCCGTCCACTCTCTGTAAAGTAGGGGTCTTCGCTCGCATAGAGGGTCGCCATCCTCATGACAAGTCAGGACAGTCTACGTATTGAGAGTTCCGGACAGCACAGAATTGCCCGATTCCTCGATCCAGAACATAGAGCGCCTTCGGGCCCGCGTAGACGATGCATCAGATATTTGGATGGTCAAGGAGTCTTGGATGCCAGAATCTGTCTTAGACTCTCTACTGCCTCTTCATCAAGTTCAACCGGAGCGCCTGCTTGAGCGTTCGACTTCCTCAGTGCATCACAGATTCGGACGTGCAAAGGGTCTGAATTGTTGAAGTCAGCTCTGCCAGATTGATGTGATCTGACGCCTTCTAGAGCAGTTCCCCCTTGGCGGCATTGCTGAATCTGAAGTAGTGCATGTATTCTTTCTCTTCAGGAACTCCACTCCAGCTAGTCTTCTCGAGTGTTCTGTCCTTGAAATCGCACCAATATCCACGTGTGACCTCGAAGATCTGAGATTCTCAGCTCTTGCTACTACTGTGGTTCAGATGTTTTCCGACGCGTGGAAAGTGATTACTCTTCGATTGTGTGGAACCTCGATAGTACAGAAGCTTTAACTTGAATTCCACATCTAATCTTGACATACTGGACGATCAACTTGCCTATTTCTCGATATTGGCGAGATAGTTATCTGCGACTGGGATGGCGAGTAACGTCAGAAGGGCATCCTCACTACTGGTTGGACAGACGGGCGTGCGCTGGGAAACAGAAAGACGACGAGTTGGTGAGGGTGCCTGCGAGCAGCATGGGAACCCATACAGTGATTGTCGCGCAGTCTGGCTCAGGAAAATCATTCTTCCTCGGCCGCTTGATAGAAGAACTGATCCTACGCACCAGTGCGCGATGCTTGATTCTTGACTCGAACGCAGACTTCCAAAAAATACGCGAAGTTGAAGGCAGTCAGCTCTGGACAACGGCACGCTACAACGCTAGAACGGGAACTGGTAAGTTGCCCGATGAACGCTCTCAGCGGGAGTTTGCCATACCTTGGTCGAAGGTGAAGGTCCGAATAAGAACTCAAACGTCTGACTTCTTTGAGGAATCGTCCAATGAAAGAATTCAGGTGTGGTGGCCATCTCTTTCGTCAGAATTCCTAGCTGAGGGCCTAAATCCTCTGTTGCGCAGTGAGCTCTACCATGCTCATGTCTTTCTAAGAGCTGTTGGAGCGCTTGTAAGACTCGAGAAGAAGTCTTTCGGGAAAGAAGCCCCACGACGACGAAGCATTATCAGTACTGCGGAAAAGATCTATGGAAAAATCCACCACCTTCGCGAATACCCAGATTTCCCCAGAATTGTACATTCTGCATTTGAAGAAGAATTCGAGCAGTTAGCTGAACTCGGCAAAGGGAGAGGTAGGCCATCTTACGTCAGGTTTAGACTTGGACGTCACAGCGAACGTGCAGCGGCAGCAATTCGATATGTGTCTGATGACATGGAACGATTCTATTTCGCGAAAGCCCATGAGTACGAGGCATCTGGGATTGTGGCCAAGGAGCCACCATCTGCTCCACCAAATCGGATAGACGTGCTCGACTTGCCATCACTGCCGGAGAAAGATACTCGCCACTTGGTAGTTAACGCAACATTGGCCACCGAGTTCACCAATGCACAAAGCGCCTGGACTTTTGCGCTTTATGCCCCTCCTGAGAAGGATACACGCATACCAACATTCATCATAGCAGACGAGGCCCATAATTTGGTCCCTGCACAACCCACAGGAC
>JBAVVE010000201.1:0-4669 GCA_049697135.1 Bathyarchaeia archaeon
CTTCTCAGTAGAGGCCTTCTCAGACTTTTCCAGCAGGTCCTCTGTGATTTCGTTGAGTGAGGTCAGCTGAGCCTCAGTGTCGGTCTTGGCTTTCTGAATGGCTTTCTCAACTGTCGTGATTTGGGCCTTCAGAGTCTGCTTAAGCCAAGGCTCTAGTGCCTCTGGCCGCATGACATCTTCCATGGCTCACACCATGGCATTGTCTACTAGCAAAACGATTGCGGTGAGTGCATGCTCGGCACGCGTATTCGGTCTTGTCAGCGGGCTTCTTCTCGAAGTGTGACCAGACTCGTATCTATGACTTCCCTAGCCTTCTCGATCCGTCTGTAAAGGTCTTCGATGGCTCTATCGTATGCTTCTTTGGAGATCTTCCCCGAACGATACTGTGTCTTGAAATGCTCTTCACCCAGACGGTTTGCGTCGATCTCACCTTCAGCCCTCTCCATTCTCAGGAATATCTCATTGTATCTTGGGTGGAATGCCTTGAGGGTCTGTCTGAGCGGTTGAAGAGCCCTGTCCAGTTCACTCATGCGCAGTTCTATGGTCCTGCGTCTGCGTCTGTACTCATGTTTGTTGAGAGCACCGCGGGCAAGATCTTGAGCCATTCTGTCGAGCTCAAGTCTCAGGGCGTTCCTTCCATCGTAAAGTTCCACAAACTCCTTCAGCTTTTCTGATGGAACAGCAATCCTCGATGGGGCGGGTCTTCGCGTTCTGACAACCACAACCGCGACTACTACCACAAGTTCGACTAGTGCGGCCCAAACTAGCAGGATCGATCCTGACCAGAAAGGTGCGTAGCTGTATTCGATGCTTAGCCCCAGATCGGTGTACGGGGTAACGTCTGTGACCTCGTATCGGAGGGTGCGATCGAACAATGAACTCGATGTCGCAAGAGGAGTCGGAGAGATACTCTTGACGTTGAACCCATTTGGCATGATAACGGTGGTCTCAAGCCTGCCAACTACCCAATACTTCACGTCTGACAGGAGAGCAGGCTTGTAGGTGTTGGTGCCCCACAGTTGCGGTTGTTTCACGTATGTTCGTGGATCCACTTGATACTTGAGCGTGAATGTGAATGTCGTATTCGTCCTTACGCCACCTGAGTATCTGGGGCCGACTGAAACGGCGGGGCCTTGACGTGGGAGGTCCCATAGAGGACCGACGAGATCATAGGCCATTACGTCGCTCGAGTTTTCGGGGAGTGTGAGCTGAATCGTCGAGACGGAACTCGCCAAGTTCTCGAAGGTGTATGTCTCCGAGACTTGTATCGATCCGTCTTCACCGTATCTGATTTCTCGAAGAACGTTCGGAACCCGTACAAGGAACTGGTTAGGAGAGGTCATGTTCAATACGATTGGCGTTGCTGTGTAGGCATCTATCGGAGCGAAGTAGCTAATCAGACGAACCGGCCCTTCCTCCGAGCTTTCAACGCGGCCAGGAACTATGGGGTCCGTGAATTTTGATTCAGCAACAGCTATGATCGTCATGTTCTCTGCGGATCCTCTCACTCTGAGGATAGGAGTGACCACGAATCTGTATTGGTAGCCGCCTTGGTGGGGGACGAGCACATTCGTGAAAAGAGATGTAACGGTGAATCCATAGCTCTCGTTGTAGGCCAACGCTCGGGCAAAACTGACCTTGAACCAGTATATTTCACTCGATGGGTCTAGATCGCGGTCGACAGTGAGAACCGTATTCTGGTTGTCCTTGGCGGCTAGATACTTCAGTCCTGCCGTGATGTTTCGGGGAAGACCGATTGGGATGTCACCCAAGAGGGCTGTGGAATTGTTCTGCACGGTCAGCGCGTCGTCGACTGTGACCAAGCCCCAAGGACCGATCTGCACGGTTCTCTCGATCTTGACACTGTACTCAGATTCGGACTGTGCAACTGCAGCCGGGGGCAAGGCAGAAAGAAGGAATATGATAACGAGAACAGCGGCACACAAAATCGCCTTCTCTCTCATATAGTGAGCCCATCCGCTTGTTTTGTCTTCGTGTTTTCTATCGTGCGCGACCTTAGTGCGATGAGCCCTGTCTGGGGCTCTGGTCTGGTCGCCCGTGTGTCGCTGTCCACGACTTTTCGGCAACTCAACTGATGATCTCTATTTAAGAATGCCGAACTCGTTTCGATCGGATCTGGGGTGCCTTCGTGGCTCATTCATGGCTGCAAGAGAGAAGTCCGCCAGTCAGCCGGGACTTTCTTCAGTCTCTTTGCAGGTATTCCAGCAAATACAGATCGAGGAGGGATACTGTGCATTACGAGCGAGTGAGCTCCAACAACTGATCCTTCACCGATCTCAATTGCGGGCATCAGCAATGAGTTGGCACCTATGCTTGCACCTTTGCGGACTGTCGGGCCGACTAGTTTCGTCTTCTTCTGCATGACGTACTTGTCGTTTGTCAGGACAACGTGGGGGCCAAGGAAGACTGAGTCCTCAATCTTGGAATTGGTGGGCAGGTATCCCCCTGTCTGGATTGAGACCCGCTCTCCTATCTCGCATGATCCATCTATGACCACACTGGTTCCTATCAAAGTGTGATTTCCGATGCGAACCTTCTCGCGAACCATCACGTTGTGTCCGAACGAGACCGAGTCGCCGATCGAAACGTCAGAGTATATGCAAGTGCCGGATCTGACAACACAGTCTCGTCCGATAGTGAGCTGGCCCCTACTTGGGGCATCTTGTATGTTTCGCCCTTTGGCGACGGAGTCTGTCAGCTCGGTTCTTGGCGGAAACCCCAAGACCACATTTGGACCAATGAAGGAACCTGGACCGATACTCACGGGTCCGTACACCACAGTCTTGGGCTCTATCCGCGTCCTCGCGCCAACCTGAACGAGGCCGAGCAAACTTGCGCCCTGACCAACGATGCAGCCTTCGCCAAGGGATACGTCCTTGTCAACCCAGGCCCCGTCCTGCACCCGTGCGATTGTACCTGCCAAGTGTGACCCTGAGCGGATGGGGTTCTAGCGCAAGATATTAGTTTGGTTCCAAGGCAACTTGTACAGGTTCGATTGATGACCGATGAGCGAAGCACATCCGTACATCCCCAATAGTGCCCCCAAGATCATGGAAGAGATGCTGCGTGAGATAGGAGTCCGCGATGTGCAGGCGCTCTTCGCTGATATCCCGGAATCCATCAGAAAGAGCTCCAAGCTGCAGCTGCCTGAGTCCAGATCCGAGATGGAAACGAGCGTGCAGGTGTCAGGCTTGCTGTCCACGAACGTGTCAACAAGAGACGTCGTCTCCTTCTTGGGGGGAGGGGTCTGGCCTCACTATGTTCCCGCAGCAGTGGACGAGATTGTCTCACGGTCTGAATTCATCACGTCCTACACTCCATACCAACCTGAGATCTCGCAAGGCATGCTCCAAGCCCTCTTCGAATACCAGAGCATGGTTGCAGAGCTCATGGGAATGGAGTTCGCAAACGGTTCACTGTATGATTGGGCAACGGCGCTCGGGGAAGCCGCCAGAATGGCTTCTCGCGTGACCGGCCGGGACGAGTTCTTGGTTCCACACTATGTCCAACCGGACAGGCTCCGGACTCTGAAGACGTTTTGCGAGCCTGCAGGAATCGAGATAGTGGAGATTGGGCAAGATAGACGAACCGGGTCAGTTCTGCAGGATGATCTGCAGAGGAAAGTCAGCTCGAAGGCTGCGGGCGTCTACATCGAGAATCCGTCTTACCTTGGCTTCCTCGAACCCAATACAAAACGGATCGGCGAGATAGCGCACGAGAAGGGAGCGCTGTTCATCATTGGCGCAGACCCGGTGTCCCTCGGCTTGTTCGCATCGCCTGGCGAGCTGAATGCTGACATCGCGGTGGGAGAGGGGCAACCTCTTGGGAACCACATGAACTACGGCGGGCCTCTGCTTGGGCTCTTCGCCTGCAGAGGCGACCGGCTACTTCGACAGATGCCAGGCCGCCTGATAGGCATGACAACAACCAAGGACGGCAAGTCGAAAGCCTTCACGATGGTACTCCAGACGAGGGAGCAACATATCAGGCGAGAGAAGGCATCCTCAAACATATGCACCAATGAGGCACTCTGCGCAGTTGCCGCTGCAGCATATCTGGCACTGATGGGACCGCGGGGACTCGAGAGACTCTGCAAGAACATCCTTGCCAATTCGAGCTACGCGATGCGACAATTGAAGAAGCTGGATGGCCTGAATGTGCCCCAGTTTGCAGCCCAACACTTCAAGGAATTCACCATCGGCTTCGACAAGACTGGGCTCGCTGCCTCGCATGTGAACGCAAAGCTACTGCAGAGAGGCATCCAGGGAGGAATCTGTCTGCATGAGCAGTTCCCTGAACTCGGCCAATCGGCGCTCTATTGTGTGACGGAACTGCACACGCGTGAAAGCATCGACCGCCTCGTAGAGACGATGAAAGTCATCTTGGAGGGACGATGATGCCATACAGACAGGCGCAGTGGGAAGAACCGCTCATCATCGAAAGATCCTCGGAGGGACAAGTCGGCTTCTCGCTTCCGAACACCGAAGCTCCTCCGATGAATATCCCCTCCGAACTACTTCGGCAAATACCTCCAAGACTACCGGAACTCTCAGAGACAGAGGTTGTCCGACACTACATTCGATTGTCACAGGAGAACTATGGAGTTGATCTGGGGATCTACCCGCTTGGAAGCTGCACAATGAAATAC
>JBAVVE010000202.1:0-13974 GCA_049697135.1 Bathyarchaeia archaeon
GAAACAGTCGAACGTCTACGAGGAGATTGTGAAGAAGGGATGGGAGCAAGTGAAGAGAAGCAAAAGATGATTGTTGGCCGATGCGGTTTGTATGATAAATTAATACTCAATAGAACAAGAAATTATATTATCTCTTCCGCTATCGAAACTTGCGGAGAGATTAGATGTGTGTTGTGAATGAAAGCACTGGACCTGTTTTGTGGCGCGGGTGGCCTAGCTCTTGGTTTTAGAAAGGCGGGGTTTGAAGTTACTGGTGTCGACAAAAATGCTTCTGCCGAAGAAACCTTTGAAATCAACAGAATAGGAGATTTTATCAAAGCAGACCTCTCGAAGATTGTTATTGAACAAGACCACTATGACATGATCCTAGGAGGGCCGCCATGCAAACCATGGGCCACAGTGAACCTCGTGCGTCGCGGTATAGAACATCATGATTACTATCTGCTCTCAAAGTACTTCAAGCACGTGCAAATGCATCGACCAGCTGCATTTCTTCTGGAGAACGTTCCGGCAGTGGCCAACTCCAGTCTTCTGAAAAAGAACATTTCAAAGATAAAGAACTTAGGATATTCTGTGGAAGGACAGTGCGTACGCTACAGCGAATTTGGCGCACCAACTCGTCGTCGCCGATACATTCTTTTCGGAATCAAAAGAGCATCTGCCAAAACTTTCTTTGCGAGGCTGGCTCATTTCAAACGCGGTCCCAGAACCCTGAGAGACGTTATCTGGTATTTGAGAAATAGAGAAAAGGGGTCTGTGCGCGACCATGACTGGCCTGAACTTCAGACCATTGACAAGTATCGTGAGTACTATCAAGAATCCAAGTATGGATGGTACATATTAAAGTGGAAAGAACCCGCACCTTCCTTTGGCAATGTAATGAAGACGTACATTCTGCATCCCGATGCATTCAACGGTGGAACGACACGTGTGATATCGGTGAAAGAAGCCATGCTGATAATGGGTTTCAACAGAACTTTCAATTTTCCCAAGAAATGCGGCCTGGGAGCACGCTATCAGATGGTGGCTGACTCGGTGAGTCCAGAATTTTCATTTGTTGCAGGTAAAGTAGCCCGAGAAATGCTTGAAGATGTGAGTCAGGATGACACCAGTAATTGATCCTCATGTGTTCGGTAATCAGCTTCTGAAGTGGTGGAAGAGGAATGGTAGGATATTTCCTTGGAGAACCACCAAGGATCCGTATAATGTTCTTCTTTCGGAGGTCCTTCTGCACAGGACGAGAGCTAACCAGGTAGTTCCTGTTTACGAAGAATTCCTGAAGAAGTTTCCAAGCATAGGCCCACTCAGCCAAGCCAATGGTAAGGAGGTCATGGCACTTATTCGCTCCCTAGGGCTTTACTGGCGTGCGCGGTTGCTCCTTGATATGACGACGGAGATTGTGACGAAACATCATGGGAGGGTTCCTTCATCAAAAGAGGAACTTGAAGCGTTGCCGGGGATAAGTGATTACATAAGTTCTGCAGTAAGATGTTTCGCCTTTGACCAACCAGAAATCCTTCTTGATACCAACACCGTCAGGATTGTTGGCAGAGTTTTTGGCGTTAAGATGACTGACAGTTCCAGAAGGACAAGAAAGTTCCGTGAGATGTACCGGAGTTTGTTGGACAATAACCGACCGCGTGAATTCAACTATGCAATGATCGATTTGGGTGCGCTCATCTGCTCTCCGAGAAATCCAGAGTGTGAAATCTGTCCAGTAAACGATATGTGCAGCTATGGAGCGACAAGGATAGGTAGAGCGAAATGAGAGATGCATTTTCTACACAACTGGTGAAAGAACTTCTGGGGCCACGTAAAGGACCCACTGAATCGATGGATAAGGATCCACGCAACGAGTACGTGACGGGAATACTTGAGCCCAAGGACTATGACCGAGGACTCATAGAGAACTACAGCAACGCCGATATCGGCATGATCATGCCCGAAGAAAAGCACGAGGAAGACGATTCTGAGGATACCAGCGATTTCGAGAACATCCCCTCGAATCTTGACCCACGTGCGCTTCCGAAGAGTATGGGTATTTCATTTGTTGTATATTCCGAAAACAGGCCAGTTATTGACTTCTGTGCTACTTGGGCAAGATACCACATAGAGAACAATGTATGGCATAGGAAACCCGACACGTTCATCGAACGTGATATCGATATTACACAACCGAGAGCAAAGCCGTGGTCACCGAGTCCGGGTGTCCAGATATTTCTGCGCGCCATTAAGCAATCTGAAAGAGCGTGGCATGTATCTATTTTCATGATCAACACCACTAAGATGAAAGAGAATTATCCTGACACATCAGAATTGATCTTCCAGCCGCAGATTCGGGTGCATTTTCACGAAGGTGTAATGCCGCTACCAGTCGACAGACGGCGATTCTCACCGGACGAGGAAGGGCAACTAGAGCTGCTCTACGACAAATTACAGTGCCTTGCGAGAGGTCACATGTGCGGTGCGACGTGGCAACAGATTGACCCGGAGAGACCATTCGGAAACAAAACAGGGGAATCACCGTTTCTTCCGGAGGACATCAAGCAACTTGCACCTGATGAGCGCAAGCTGTTTGACAATCCAAGTGTCAGAACCGAATTCCTGCCGTCATACACCGTAACCCAGTCCACAGTGGAAATACATGACATCAGCGGCATGAAAAAGGATGAGACAGATGCATTTCTCCTCTCCAACACGTGGGATTTCGACAGATTATCCAAACCACTGAAATCCATAGCAGATGAATATGAGAGATGGGTTGAGAAGCAGAAGGCTTCTGCGATAAGACTGGACACGGCATCACGCAAGATTGCAGAAACGAATCTCGACAAGTGTGATGTTTCGCTGAGAAGAATCCGCGAGGGTATTGAACTTCTACGGAAGGAGGACGTCAGACTCGCATTCTGTTTCATGAACCACGCCATGAATATCCAAGCAAACTGGAACAGATCCCAGAATCTCATCTGGAGGCCTTTCCAGCTCGCGTTCATTCTACAGTGCATCCCGAGTCTTGAGTCGAAAACTCACGGTGACAGAGGAACGTGTGATTTGCTATGGTATCCAACAGGAGGAGGCAAGACAGAGGCGTATCTAGGATTGATGATCTTCACCCTCGCGCTTCGCAGACTCAGAAACAAGAGCCCGTTCGCTGGCGGTGGAACCGCGGTCTTATCGAGGTATACTCTGAGACTTCTCACGATTCAGCAATTCAGACGAACGCTTGCTGTGGTCACTGCGTGCGAGTATCTGAGAATGCTCAACTGGACGCCTTCTGGCATGAAGACTGGGGAGAAGAATGTGTGGGGCAGACAGAGATTCTCAATCGGGCTCTGGGTTGGTGGAAACGTCACACCCAACAACATAGTCGAGAGAAGCGGTTGGGATAACAAATTGAAATTCAACAGGAGGTACATAGGCGCAGTAGGAATTCTGAAATACGCACACAAGGTGCCTGCCGGTCCGCGTGAACAGGTAATTTATCAGGGTGAAGAGCCTGCTCAGGTCCTCAAGTGTCCTGGCTGCTCAACAGTTCTAGCCGTACCATCAATCGGCCTTCCTGGAAAGGAACACGAGATCTATTGGATTGTCAGGGCCACTGGGAAACCTGCTGCGAATCCGGCAAAACTGGACTATAAGCAGTTCAGGGTCAGAGAACTGAACGTGAAGGATCTCCCAAATCCGGGATTCTATGTCGTCCATGTTAAATTCTCAATATCCTCTGACAAGCTGGGAGATGATGCTCTCAACGAATGGTGGAGATTCCATATTGAGAAAACTCTAGAGTGTAAACTCGAATGTTCAGCTCCGAGTAGGCCAGGTTACTTCATTCGACACGCTCCAGATGTTTACAGGCGACCGGTTGATTTTGAAATACATTGCCCGAATCCAAGTTGCAAACTGAACGAACTTAGTTGGTGGGAGACGGTCCCGGCTGCTGATGGTCAGACTCCCTACACACCACTGGATGCATTTGCCGTACCGACGGAGAGAACTTTGTCTCACGGAATACCCATACCTGCGTATACAACTGATGCTCAGATCTATGCCCGTTGTCCTTCTATAATTATTGCCACCGTTGACAAGTTTGCAAGGCTACCATTCGAACCACGTGCTTCTGCTATCTTTGGAAATGTAAACAGGTACGACTCGGTGTGGGGATATCACAGAGATGTATCACCTCCTGATACAGGGAAGGCGAAGCCAGGGAAAATCACTACTGTCAATCAGTTCGAACCGCCCGAACTTATTGTACAGGACGAACTTCATCTGATTGAAGGGCCGCTCGGCAGCATGGTTGGACTGTACGAGACAGCTATTGAGATGCTGGCAACAAGATGGCTAGACGGCACGCCAATCATTCCGAAGTATATCGCATCAACCGCAACCACAAAGCAGGCGTCCACACAGGTCAGGTCATTATTCAACAGGGATCTACATCAGTTTCCAGCTCCCGGTTTGACTTCACTGGACAACTTCTTTGCGCGTGGCGAAGAAGGGCATCCGCTTGATGATAGAGCAGGAAGATTGTACGTAGGAGTTTGCTGTCCCGGAAAGGGCCCACAAACCCCAACAGTCAGAATCTGGTCCAGTTTGCTGCAGGAAGCCGAACGAGTCAGGAAGTCAGGAACAGGTAAGATAGAAGGCCAGCTCCTGCATTACTGGACTCTCGTCGGATACTTCAACGCGATTCGCGAACTCGCGGCTGCAAGAGCACTGTACAGAGTAGACATTCCCGAATGGATGAGACGAATGGTGGGGGCCACGAATGCACGTTCAATCGATGATACAAATCTGCTAGAACTTCACAGCAATGTTGGTTCAGCGGAGGTTTCAGCTGTGCTGGAAAGATTGGAGAAAGAGACAACGATCGACGCTGTCATGGCGACATCAATGTTCGGCACGGGTGTGGACATCGACAGACTCTCATTGATGATTGTACATGGTCAGCCTAAGACTACGGCAAGCTACATCCAAGCAACAGGACGCGTCGGTAGAAAGAAAGCTGGCCTAGTTGTCACTTTTCTAAGGTCAACCCGGCCACGCGACCTTGATCACTACGAGTTCTTCACTGGCTACCATCGCGCCCTGCACAAGTATGTTGAACCTGTTACTGTTGCACCATTCTCGCCCCGTGCGTGTGATCGGGCACTTGGTCCAGTGACCGTCGCAGTTCTGCGGAACGGAACAACTGTCGAAGCGACAAGGATTGACCCGTCATGGGCTCCAGAGAGTGGATACTGGAAACCAACTTCAAGCCAGAGCGGTTCGAGACTGATGAAGACTAACAGAAACGCACCCGAGCTTCGGATGATTGCAGAGAAAATTGAGTCAAGGGCCGGGAAACAGCCAAGCGGTAGGAAAAGGGCACCAAATGCGATACAGAATGATGTCGAATCCTTCTTTGAAAAGTGGGAAAACGCTGCAAAGATGGAGCCGAGTCTCTTGTATTCTGAACCATCATTCAACTATGTGCCAAGCAACGCTGTGGTTCTGGGCGACGAGCAGCACCTGCAACACAAGAAGCGTGTAGTGGCTGAGAGTACTCCGCAGTCAATGCGCGAGATGGAGTCAACAACGAGATTCAGGGGTTAGACATGCCAGGACAAGCTCTCAGACCATCACAGTTCATCTATACTTTCGGAGTTGGTAGCATTATTGAAGCGCCAGGCGGTCCGAGACTTGTTCTCGACTTTGACAAATGGGGCAGAGTATTCGGTCCAGGTAGAACGCCTTCCGTTTCTGAATTCGCTATTCCGGACAGCACAACATCATCACTCCTTGATGATGGATTGATTTTTCGGATTCCTACGAACGTCGACCTGAATGAACCAGAGAGCGAGCAGATTTTTTCCACTGGACGCTTTCCCGAGTGGGCACTCTGTAATCGGCATTGGTATCTTTTTCAGCTTTCGATGGATGACAGGACGAAGTGTCCTGATTGCATCGCGTCTGGTTCAAGCCAATCTGCCCGACCTGTAGCAATCCGTTTCGTCAGAGCATGCCCCGACGGGCATCTCGATGATGTAGACTGGTTTGGAATCATCCATTCCTACAAGAAAACCTGCAACAACACCGTCTATAGCTGGAATTCCGCGGGCGGGTCACTGCGAGATGTTGAGGTTTCTTGCACCTGTGGTGCGAGAAAGACTCTGCTAGACGTCTATAGGGAAACCAAACACTGCACCGGACGCTTTCCTGAGAAGAGTTCTCTTTATTCAAGCTGCTCGCAAGAAGCCAAGGTCACACTTCGGGGATCTTCGAGCCTTCGCATTCCTGAAATCATCTCAACAATAACAATTCCGCAGTTCGCTTCACGACTCCACCGAATCCTAGACAGCTATCAGATGAGAACAATACTCGCAACCCGAAAGATTTGGACGAAGGCTGACCTGCTCGATGCGTTTCAGAATATGTCTACCCTCGACCCGACTCTCGTCGACCCGAGAACGATTGACGAAGTGAATAGCCAGAGCGAGCAGAGGTTGATCAAGGTTATCGACGACCTGAGACGATTCGGTCGTAACAGACCAACGACTCTTCAGGGAATACGCGAGATGGAATTCAATGCACTTCAAGACGCTGCAGAGAACGGTCACCCTCCTGACCCCACGTCTGAGAATCCCGAGTTCCAGGTGAATAAGTTCAAAGTGAGGAAAGACGTTCAGTTCCTTTCCCACAGATACAGAATCGCGCCTGTCGAGAGGCTCAGAGTTGTTACAGTCCAGAGGGGCTACAGGAGACTTGGGACCGATCCGAATTCCAACAAGCTGGTCAGCACTTTCTACTTTGACGGGAACAGGAAGTGGTTTCCAGGGGTCGAACAGATTGGCGAAGGAATATTCATTGACTTGGGGAAGCACAAATTGAGAATCACCTCGCCAGAATGGGAGAGTGAGTATCTGAAGCGTGCAGACATGCAATTTCATCCCATTTTTGTATGGTGGCATTCACTTTCGCATCGAATCATTGCCGCACTCTCAATCGATTCTGGATACTCGTCTGCTGCGATAAGAGAGAACGTCTATACAGTGAAAGACCCCAAGACTGGCGAAGTTTCGGGAGGTATCCTTCTCTACACAACTCAGGCAGGGACGGACGGAAGTCTGGGTGGACTCATTTCGCTTGTTCCCGAATTCGAGACAGTTCTTTCAGCGGCGGTTAGAAATCTGGAGGCATGTTCCAATGATCCGCTGTGCAGCGAGATGTCCGTGAAGACCCGTGGTAACAACGGGGCTGCATGCTACGCGTGCCTTTTGCTGTCGGAAACATCCTGTTCCAACAGGAACATGTACTTGGATAGGAATCTGTTGAGAGGTAGTATCTAGTGTCACTTGAAGATGATTCAGGACCAGAAGTCGCGGTTACAGGAAACTTCTGGCTTGGTAGGGGGCTCAGTTCAATTTGGTCGCTGCTAAAAGATACCATCTCCAAGGCTGAAAGTGAAATTCAGATTGCGGCATATGCCATCGGCGAGAATTCTGACGAGTATGAATTCTTTGAACTACTGAGAGGCGTGCTCGCAAGGGGCATTCGCGTCCTGATGATCGTAAACAGATTCTCAAACCAGCGCGAGTCTGTTCGAAAAACTCTTCTTGAGCTCGCCGGCAAATACAATAGTTTTGTCCTTAAGGATTTCAATCCGCAGGACAAAAGAGAGGACCTTCATGCTAAGCTAATCGTGATTGACCACACCACCGCTCTTGTTGGTTCGGCCAACCTTTCGTTCAAGGGAATGGTTGCGAATCATGAGTTAATGGTAAGGTTGTCTGGAAAGACCTCATACTCCATTGGCGAGCTTCTTGATAGGTTATCCGAAAATTCCGAGATTATCAAGGAGGGCCTAAGCCGGTGAGACAATAGACCGAGCAAATGAACAGCATCTTGCTGTCCTTCTGAAGAAATTCAGCCAGAAAATGTATGTTGATTGTGTTCTCAAGACGGAACAGATTATCAAGAGCTGTGATGACTCATCGCAGTTCACTCAGCTTGAGGTGATAAAAACTCCAGATGAGGCAGGCGACCTCGCCTTCAGAACTGCTTTCGATTTTCCGGTCTATATCATGCTGTCCCATCCCATCTGCAAGTTCAGATCTCACAGGAATTATCCGGTCGGAGAGAGAGTGTACATTGCAAATCTTGCGCTCGTGCCGGTGTTCTTTTCGAGCCTGAATCTGATGAGCGTGCTCAAATTATGGGGCGAGCGCGCAACCGGATTTTTCAACCCCGCGAATAGTCCTCTTGCTGACTCTAGTGCGCTATGTTGGGAGCTACCCTACGCGTCCAAACCTGCAGAATTCTCCAGCATGAATTTCATCCTGCAGAACGGATCAGACCCGCAGGTTGTGGATCCAATCTTGACGACGATATTCGAGAAGTACTTCCGGTTATTGTATTGGACGTTTCCGCATCCAGGTTTCTCGCCATCAACTCACTTCCTTCATGGCCGAACAAGAATTAGTTCCCAAGTAAAAATATCAAAGAGTCTGTACATAATAGAAGAAATCAACAAGCCTACCAGATTCTTCTTGGAGGGAAAGATAATTGAAGGAACGAATGTCACGCTCAGAGGTCTTATCATGAAGGATAACAGGTTCTTTTTCCAGTCCTTTCCAGCAATACTCGATTCCGACTTGGCTGAACAAATCCTTACGCGACCGAACCTTGCATCAAGCTTCATCAACGGAGTTGTAGCCGAGGTGACACAGATGCACGACGAACAACACTTCAAACATTCTATTTTGACAGTAATCGCAGATTACGACTACGTCGAATCATACTATGACATTCTTACAGCATTGATTGGGATGATGGTTGACTTCAAATTTGCAAATTCGGATTCACTTGCCGAGATAGGGACTGTCGCAGATATCTCTTCGCAGGTCAGAGAAGCATATCTGAATATCCACAGGATGCTCAAAGTGGAGAGGTCGTTGTCTGAGGTCATTAGCAATCCTTTCGAGTTTGCAATCAATGAGCTGTTCCCAGCAGTGGTTCAGGACGAGGGAAAATTGTTCTACATTCACCCGCTCGCATGGGGACTTCTAAAAAGGTGGAAGCTCGTCAGGTCGGATAAGAGTCAGCAGAAAGAAATACTTCTTAATCTCATCCGACTCTTGCAGCTATCAGAAAACAGTTCATCGATGAAGCTCTACCTTGATAGAAGCTCGGACTACTTTCAGAGACTCGGTGTAAACAAACGCGAATTCACTAGGTCGGTGTTTCATCTCGGAAACGCGATCCGCCTACTCAAAACGATGAGGAAGACATGGACGACTAGCTGGCAACCTAGCACCTCTGAGCGGCCCTCATCGTACGCGTGAGTACATGGCTTCCTCTATCCTCCACGTAACTATCCTAGGAGCTCGCTCCTAGCCGCTTGAGTCCCGGTGGCCGCACCAATGAAAATTCTTGCTGGCTTGGTTCCTCTTTCTTGATTGACACGTTTCGGTGCGATTGGGTTGGCTCTCTCATGGGGCTTGTAGCTTGACTAAGCCATCACGACTGGTCGCATCGAACTCCAAGTCGATCTTTTCTAGGCTACGGGCAAGTAGGGCTAACTGAACCCTCTTGAACTGGTCACTTGCAGGGGGGCGGGTTATTTCCTTTCGATCTATTGGAGTCCTCAGGCAACTCGTTCAGCCTTCCGTCCCGTCAGATTCTCCCAACGCTTGACGGCTACGTCGCATCGACTGTGCATACTATTCTGAAATCCCTGCTGCTGAGTCCTTGAGGGGCATGTGCGTGAATTGTATTACAGTCCAAATTAATTGTATTACAATTCAGATGAATCGTACGTATGATTAGGGCGGTTCCGCGGCCTTCTGGATCGGTTTACCCGGATTGGATCTGAGAATAGGGATGGTATTGATGGCTACGAGCGTGACCCCCCTATAGGAGGGGTACCCTCGCCCTTCGCTCACTGAAATCGCAAAATATGTGTGTAGCACACTGCGTCCCACACCCTTGATTCCAGCACACGGGACAGAGTCATAGCCACTTGACGCCATCATTGAATGGGGCCCGGGAGAGGGTACACCCGTTTGAGTTCAAGACCAGCTTTTGACACATACACACGTGGGTATGAGAATTCGCCCTTCTCGTCCGGTGTGGCTGTTCTTGTGATGCTGCCAGCCCTTTGGGTCGAATGTATAAGAAATGGTAACTACTTAAATACTAATTATCAAAAAGTATACGGAATACGCTGCCAGTGACCGTCCATGCGAACAATGAAGCTCAGCGCAAGAGAGATGACGTGCTTACGTGCAGTAGTCAACGCCGGAAGTGCGCGCGCCTCAGAGATCGCCACCACAATTCACACTCCAAGGCCTCACGTCTCCCGCCTTCTGGGGACTCTCGAAGATACTGGCTTTGTCACAATCAAGAAGATCGGGCTCTCCAAGATTGTCGCCTTTTCAGAAACCAAGCACGCTACTCTCTGGAGGAAATTGGTTCTCGAGTTCGGACACGTGCCGCTTGAGGAACTGCTTTCCGGCACGTCTCTGGAAGTACTCTCAGCGATCTGTAGTCTCACGCTATCGACTAGGAGGGAAATTGCACAAGCCGCATTGGTCTCAGAACCCTCAGTGGCTCTGGTTCTGGAGAAGCTGAAACGAGTCGGGATCATCCAGAAGGTGGCCTCGGTATACAAGATCCCTCCGCGATTCCAGACACTAGAGGAGTTTGTCGTCGAATACAGGAGCTACCTGAACCAGAGAATTGCACAGGAGTTTGCGAACGATGCAGTCGTGCTATGGGAATGCAATACAGAGTTCATCCTAGAGAGCCAAGCGCCCCGGGCGAAGAAGGGGTTTCAGCTCACAGGCGTGTCTTCATTTGCGGGATTTGGCGTCCCGTTGATCGCTCTCAAATCCTATTTCTTCTACTCTCCGTCCGAAAAAAGGTTGAAGCTTGAAGATAACGTACTTCATTCTCTTCTTCTACCCGCGAGAGAGGAGAACCTGTTGCCGACCCTACTCGTGTGGAGAAAGCAAGAGAAGGCGATGAATATGCGATATTTGAAAACACGGGCCCAAAAGTATGGCGCGGCTGAACCGATTAGCCAAATTACGGCATACTTCGCCAGCGAAGGTCAAGAGAGAACGCTTGGTTTTCCTTCGTGGGATGAGTTCGTTCTGAAAGCACGGGAGTACGGAATATGAGCCAGCCAAGGACGTTCACTGCCGCAGATCTGAGCAAGGTGCTCGGCCAAGCAGGTTCGAGACTAGGTCGAAAGATTGCAGCGTACCTCATCGGAGGCTGTGCGATGACGTTCATGGGGAAGAAGATAGCGACCAAGGACATTGACATCGTGTTCGGGTCAGCTGCAGATGCAAGGGATTTCGCTTCTGCGATACAGCTCGTAGGGTTCAGGTATGTCCTTAGACCTAGCATTGGTTACAATGCTCTGGGAGCCTCTGCGATCATGGAAGATAGCAGAGGAATGAGATTCGATATCTTCGATCGACAGGTTTGCAGAGCACTGGAAATCAGCGAGGCCATGAAGGCGCGCGCACCCCTGTATCAGAGCTTTGACCATCTGGATGTTCACTTGATGGCGCCGGAGGATATCTTCCTGTTCAAAGGCATCACCGAGCGAGCGGCAGATCTTGCGGACATGAGAGTACTTGCTGAAGTCAGACTGAACTGGCAGACCATTGAGCAGGAATGCCTCTCGCAGAAGAGAAGCGGCCAGTGGGCATACATGCTTGGAACGAAGCTTCTGGAGCTCAGAGCGAAGTTCGGCATCGAGTCACCGATCATCGAGAACCTCATGGACCACGCAGACCTAGACCTGCTGACCTATGTTTTTGGTAATATCATCGGTGAAGGGAACAGCACGTTCAAGAAGATAGCGCAGGCAGTCAGTGAGAGGTACAGATACTCGGCCTCTTGGACCCGCAAGCAGCTCACTCTGCTAGTTCGGCGTCGAATCGTCGGCAGGAAAAAGGTGGCAACCCGACGCTATATCTACTACATGAGAAAATCCGCGTCCTCATGATGACAACGCGAGGTCTGCTTCAATCATCTGAATTGCGCTGACGCCCTGAGCTCACAATGGCCGCGTCCCCGAGAAACGCACACCCAGCATGCTAAGATCTTCGGATATGACTAGTTCGTCATCAGGTTGTTCATCAGCGCGATCATACAAACTTATATAATTGCCGACGGGCGCTTCTTCCGGGCGGCCGTCGTTGACGGTAATTCATCAACCTAGGCTAGATACGATTCTAATGGTAGAGAAGGCCATCTTGGAATCGGAGGACTACCCGACTAGAATGGCACTCTGGAGGAGCCTTCCTCACAAAATTCAGTATCAGACCTTCAAGCACATACTTGACTACCTGGAGGCATCGGGGAGAATCGTGTTCAATGAAAAGAAAATTCTCTACACCGGCGTGAACAACCCGAAATTGCGAGCGCTCATCAAGTCCAGCGTCCGAGTCAGATGACCCGTTCTTTCTCTGGCTTTGCCTTAGCTAGTGAACGATCAAGCGATTTCTTACGGCCCAATACATCAACGGCAGACTTCGTTACCTAGTTCGCAGCCGAATGTATGCTGCCCCCTTGAGTTAACGGTGGCCAAGAACTGGCCGAACCACCCCTCGAGTTATCAGAACCCGCTCGCTGCATCCTTGAGGCGCATGAGCGTGAATCGCATGACAGTTCAAATCAATTGCATGACAATTCAGACGAAACGTGCGCATGATTGGGGCGGTTCCGCGGCCTTCTGACTCGGTTTACCCGGATTGGATCTGAGAATAGGGATGGTATTGATGGCTACGGGCGTGGACCCCCTCCTATAGGTGGGTGTACCCCCGCCCTTCGCTCACTCAAGTCGCAAAACATGTGTGTAGCACACTGCGTCCCACACCCTTGATTCCAGCACACAGAACAAGGGTGGGAGTCACCTGGACAAGGGTGGCAGTCACCCTGCTTCTCGACACCGCCGCCAATGTCAGGATGCCCAAACGCTGGTCTCTATCGCCCGGTCAAGCGCTTCATCCACTAGTATCCAAAGAGGCTCCGCGCCATGTGGTATCGCTTTGACCTATGCTCGTCCAGTACTCTCCCTGTGTGTTCTTGAACGGTTCGGAGGAGCTCAGTCGCTGTCAATAAGCTAGGGCCAAGCCTAGTCTACTGTCTGACAAGTGCCCATGGCAATCTGCCGTCTTTGTCTGAGGGGCAAGCTTGCTATTGCTCGAGTTCCCTTCATAAGGTGGCTCGTGACTAGGCTGACCCAGTGCAGTGGACTCTGAGGACAAATGAGCGGGTCACAACCAAAAGCTCGGTTTTCCAGCCGTCTCCCAAGCGGAGATTACCTCACTATCGCTGTATGGGCCGGAAAGAAAGATCCAACAGCTGAAGTACTGACAATTCAGATTCGACATTCCGCAGGCAACAGCTGGGAAACTACCGGCAGACTGGCCTTGTATAGAACGGGCGATGGCAACTATTCTCAGCTCCCCGAACGTCAGCCTCCAAGAGAGACTCAGGAACAGAGAACCACCGGCAACATCCCGGACGAAGGCAACATCTTCCCCTGACCGCTTCGCATTGAATAGCCAGGCCATTCTTGGTTTTTCTAGGTCACATAGGATGGTCACATGAATTCTGAGAGATCAGCTTCAGTCGTATCGAGGTTGATGCCCATTGGCTCGAAGGTTTGGGATAGTGAAGAGATAAGGTTGCGAACGTACTCGTCCACGTTGATCTCTCTTGAGTTGGTTTGCGCGGTTGGTTTGACTGTGAATTGTCTTCCTTGAAACCTGAATGGGTGAACTTTGACGAACCCCACAATCTCGCCCTTGGAGGTTTTCTTTCCTTCTTCTAGCAGAAGCCAAGCTGCTTGGTAGGGTTGCGGCAGCATCTTCGCTCTTGATTTCTCTTGAGGATCCTCGCGTAGCTCAACGCGGTACTCTAGGTCGGATAGGCTGATTCTTCCGTCTCGAAGTTCGCGGATAGCTTCTCTAA
>JBAVVE010000203.1:0-8207 GCA_049697135.1 Bathyarchaeia archaeon
GAACTACTGGATTGACTACTATCTTATCCCACCCATCGATGAGGGAACCCCAATCACTCTGACTCTAGTCAGCAGCAAGCCGGGGACGACATGGGTTTCATTGGCGCCATTTGATCTGCAGACTGAATCAATTTCCGGACCGCCTGTTGTTAATGAGATGCTTGGACCCAACCAGACCGGATTGGTCTACTTTGGGAGATCAACAAAGTCCGCGGTGTACTCCCTCAAGATCTCAAGCTGGAACAGCACATACACAATCCGGATCGAATCAAGATGGTCTCGGTTCTTCGACTTCCGATATGGAATAGTGTTCGGAGCCGGGCTCATCCCTGCATCGTTCCTCCTGTTCTACTATGATGGAATCGTCGAGAAGCGAGACAAGATGTTTGAGGAAGCCATCAGAAAGGCGAAAGGGGAGAAAGATTAGGCCCGGATGGTTCTTCGGAACAGTCCACTAGTTGCCAGCGTTGTCTTCTCGGCTTGCCAGAGCACGTTCGTTGACGACATACTTCACATTGGACGGTGTGTGATTACGGGTCAGGATTCTCGAGCCAGCTAACAGCCTCAAATGGTAGTTTGCCAACTGTTGACTCACACCCAAACGTCTGGCTATCTGAGCCTCGGTGATGCCAGGGTGCCGTGTGTGCCGTAGTAGGTATTCGACTCCGTGTCACCCGAATCCATTCGCTGGTTTTCGATCCAGGCAACATACAATCGATCATTGTGCTCTGAAGTGACTGATGCACACAAGGGTTCTGTTCTGGACTCCAGGAGCAGTTTGGGGGATAGTAGAGACGTTCCGTCTGACAGGATACGGTGATAGTAGATGCCCCTTGCCCGGGTATTACTATCCGTTGCGTTCAATGAACCTGGGTCAGAGGTCTGCCTCACCCACACGATGTGGATGTTGTCGAGATCATCGACTATCATGTCGAGGGAATCAATCGACGCGGAACGGTCAACAAGGCGTGCAGTCGCAGATCGCGGGGCTTCAGGGTCGTAGGTCGAGTACCACAGGCTTGCTCTTCCTTGTGCTGAGAGATCGTCCCGGTCGATCCATGCGGCATGTATGTTTCCGTTCGAATCGAGTAGGGCGACAACTTCACGTTGTGCAGCGCTCGAGATGACAGACATGGAAGTCGGTTAAGCATATGAGGGCACAGCGACAGCTGCAGAGAGATTCACCAGGAAGACTGCGAGGATCAGTGGGGCCCCGACGAAAAGTGACAGGTGGCTGCGTCTGAGGATTCGCTTACGCTCATCTGCGGAGAACAAGGACATGCTGTCCTTCTCTCTCTCCTTGTCTCAACCCGGCCAATTGCGACTTTCTCGAGGAAAGACGTCTATTAAGCTTCGGCACGTCTGATTCCGACACACTTTTCTCTAGAATCCTGGGCAATGGTTCTTGGGCGATGATGAGAGCTGGTATTGGAGAAACTTGTGATCGCTGAAACCAGAACCGAGCCCTGTTTTTGACGCAGACATCATTGACCACAACGTTTATTTTTGGTCCGCTGTGTGACTTCGAAAGACTCGGCTGACCGGCCTCTTGAGCAAGCCAAAGCTCGAAATCAGAGAGGTACAGGTCGTCTTGAGGCGGAATAGATGGGTCTGCGAATACGCGTTCAGAGAAGAGGAAGAGGAGGCTCTGCATTCAAAGCACACGTCTATCGTAGAATCGCACCCGTCTCATATCCTCCGTTGATGGTCCCCGACGCAACAGGCCGCGTGGATGGCACCATTGTTGACATTATGCACGAGTCCGGGCGAGGGACCCCGATCGCGCTTGTCCAGTTCTCTGACGGCAAGACCTGTTGCTTGAGTGCTCCAGAGGGAGTTCTCGTCAGCCAGACCATCTCTCGCGGAGACGAATCTCCTCCGGAGATCGGCAATATTCTTCCGGTTGGGAAGATTCCTGAAGGCACGATGATCTGCAACATCGAGAGAGAGCCGGGAGACGGTGGCAAAATCGCGAAAGCCTCCGGCACTCACGCGATGGTTGTTGCCCACAGACCCGGCGGAACAGAGCTGAGGCTGCCATCAGGAACATCCGTCTCCATACCTGATAGATGCAGGGCCACGATTGGCGTTGTTAGTGGTGCAGGCAGAACTGAGAAGCCATTCATGAAGGCTGGAGCACGAAGAGCCTTGCTGATGGCAAGAGGAAGACTCTGGCCGATCACAAAGGGGCAAGCCATGGTCTCAGCTGCACACCCGCACGGTGGAGGACGACACAAACACGCCGGCAAACCGACAACAGTCTCGAGAAATACTCCACCGGGACGGAAGGTCGGACTCATAGCAGCCAGGCAAAGCGGCCGATCAAAGAGGCAGAAACGATCGGGGTAAACTGAGAATGACGCTACTGGATCCTCTCGCAAACGCCCTCTCGACACTGAGCAACAACGAACGAAGACACAAACGCGAATGCATCGTCTGGCCAGCTTCGAAACTGATGGGGCAAGTCCTGCGAGTGATGCAAAAGAATGGGTACATCGGAGAGTTCGAGTATATTGACGATGGACGATCAGGGAAGTTCAGAGTTCAGCTGCTCGGCCGCATCAATAGCTGCGCAGTCATCAAACCCCGCTACTCTGTGAAAGTTGACAGAATAGAGGAATGGGAGAAGAGATACCTTCCATCCAGAGAAGTTGGACTGCTCATCGTGAGCAGCCCAGGCGAGGTCCTGTCCCAACGCGAAGCGAAGGAACACAAAGTGGGCGGTAGACTACTCGCCTACGTATACTAGATGAACTATGAGAGCTGATCGCAGATGGTAAAGGGCTCGCAGTACAACCTTCGCTACCGAAGGAGAAGAAGCGGAACTACCGACTATAGGAAGAGAAAGCGACTGGTCCTTTCCGGTCTGCCGCGACTAGTCGTCCGACCCGCAAACAAGCACATCACAGTTCAGATCGTTGAAGCACAAGCAACAGGCGACAGGGTCCTAGCATCCGCGCATTCATCCGAACTGAAAGAGTACGCCTGGAAGGGTTCCGGCGGAAACCTTCCCGCAGCGTATCTGACGGGAAGCTTGGCCGGGTACAGAGCAAAGAGTAAGGGAATTCAGACCGCAATTCTTGATGTGGGAAGAAGACCTGTCACTCCGGGATCACGACTCTTCGCTGCAATGAGCGGAGCCGTAGATTCTGGGATAGAGGTACCACATGGCGAGGAAATCCTGCCTGTGAAGGAGAGGGTGCGAGGCGAGCATATTGCCGCTTATGGGAAGGTCCTCTCTCAGAACGCTGATTTGTACCAGAAGCGTTTCTCAAGTTACTTGAAGCACAAACTCAAGCCTGAAGACATACCTGCACACTTTGACCAGGTACGCGAGAAGATCTCACACTCCTTTGAGAAGACAGCGTGAGCATAGTTGAGCAAGAAAGCGAAGACCATACACCCCAAGCGAGAGAAGAAGGCAGAGAAGCCTGCGAGAAAAGTCACGAAGCCTCGTCGTGCTCCAAAACCGGTGCAGCCTCCAAAGCCTATCGAGAAAGCCGTCGAGAAGGAACGGGAACCCGTCGAAGGATACCTTATCGCCATTCGCATTGACGGAACACCAACCGTAAGACACCCTGAAGAATCAACACTCAATGCTCTTAGAATGAAGACCCGTTTTAGCGCGGTCTTGCTGCGAGACAACCCCTCGGTCAGGGGCATGCTTCAACGAGTGAAGGACTACGTCACCTGGGCTGAGGCGAAGAAAGATGATCTTAAGTTGCTTCTGTCAAACCGTGCAAGGACTCCGGAGGGTCTCGGGATCACCAGCAAGTTCGTGAAGGAGAAGGTCAATCTTGCTGGGATGACTGAGTTCATGTCTGAGCTCCACTCGGGCAAGTTGACACTCGAGAGGCTGTGGGGAACAGGCGTCAAGCCGGTGTTTCGTCTTCATCCGCCCAGGGGCGGTTTCAAGAGGAACTCGAAGCGCTCATTCTCATACGGCGGCGAGCTGGGCTATCGAAAGGACGGTCTACACGATCTACTCGTAAAGATGTGCTGAGCGCTCTTCGGACCTGGAGGTGTCCTGAGAACGTGCTAGTCCTTGACGATGGATCTTATTGGACAGAGGGTCTCTGTTTGGACAATGTCATTGATCTTGGCGATTTCCCCAGTGACTATCCTTGCGGCTCTTTCTGCAACCGATGGAACAATTCCCTTCTCGAACTCCAACACAGCAAGAACATCGGACTTGCCAAGAAGTAGATGTGATTCGACGACTTCATCATACTTCATTACCTGATTCATGACTTGCTGCTCCTTGCCCAACTTCGCGCTAATGAAGACAAACGCGTACGCCCTTCGTTCCGGACGTACCAAGTGCGCTTCTCGCATTCTCGAGATTGCGGGGACGATTGTGTTCGTGTCCCTGACGAGGGGCATTTTCCGGATCTTTCCAGTGACAATGTCCACCATGTGTTCTCTGGGATCGACTGGTGCTTCTTCGAATGCTAGCGTGGCTATGATGTCCCATTTGCCCGCGAGGAGGTGAGTCTCTCTCACATGCGGGACTTTCATTAGACGGGCCATCAACACGTCTTCTTTGCCCGTCTGTGATCGGATCATCTCAAAGGCTTTCACAAGTCTTGCCAAGACGGCCACGACGAATGATCGTAATGGATTTCCAGCATATATTATGTCTCATTGCAGTTGGACTACTGGTATCTCTGGCAGTTGTGGCAGTACCATCTGCCGTACTCAGGAATCCAGGTAAGCTGCTTTCCACATGCGGAGCACCATCTAGCTTGCTGGATATGCACAGGGCTCGGCGCGACTTCCGGTTGTTGCTTCCTCCGGAGAAAGATGTACGCAAGTAGTATGCCCAGTATGAAGCTGCCAATTGCTCCAACAGTCGCCGACACTCCAGGGGGTATGAATCCTCCCCCCATTAGGCGCGCTTTCACAGCGGAGAGCAGTGCGTCTGCACTATCCTTGACGGCCTTTCCGTAATTCATGGCCGAGTAGGCCTTCTCTGCATCGTTGATGCTTGCTCTCGCGGCTGAGATTCCTCCTTGGTTGATCAAAACGTTAGAGGTTTCCGCAAGCAGTTCTTCTGCTCGGCGCAGCAGCTGATCGGCTTCGCCGCGGCCAAGCGCATCTTGGTCGAAGATGCTGAAACCCTGCTCGTATGGGTAGTATGCCATGACTGACGCGACAAAATTCTCGGTTGGATCATACGAGGTATCGAAGGGGTGCATCAGACCTAACATGTGGCCAACTTCGTGAATCACCGTGTTGGTGAAACCGAAGCCTTTCCCGGGTTGTGCTGGGTCCGCAGACTCACCTCTCGTGAAGTCATTCGTCGAGTGACTTATCAGCACAAGATCATAGAGCGCGACCCCCCAAATCGTTCGGTCGAAATCCAGTTCGGAAATCATCTCTTTGTACGTAAACCCGAACTGGTATTCGCCTGTGAATGCGAATGCGAATACTGGAATGTCGTATTCTTCGAGATCTCGTTTCACTTCCATGAAGTCCTTGATGTGGCCTTGACCACTCTCGCTGAGCCACTGGTAGACTGGGCGAGCATCTACGAATGGCGAATCAGGTGGCAGCCCATATTTCGCCGGACTCCGCGAATTCACGATCGTTCGTTGGAGATCCGGATAGTCCTTGATGTCTACGTACTTGGTCTCTGCAGTGACATTCGCCCAAGGTACTAGGGCCTTCCATTCCTTCACTGCGGCTTCTTGGTCGAAAGCCTTGGTTATGGATGGATCTGCCGCGTCAGTTCGGTTGTCAATGACCACAATCTTCACTTTGTATGCTGACGAGTAGCTGATCGGATAGACAAAATCCGGCGTGAAGAGGTTGTAGACCACTCCCGAGATGTAGTCTGCTAGATATTGGTTGAACCAAGTCTTTCCATACGGTGTTGAGACATCGATGTCATTCACCGCATACGCAAGCTGTATCGGCAGTTGCTCAGCTGTCTCCTCAGGCCCAGCTGAAAGGTCCACAAAGAAAATCCTCGAATGTCCGCCCCAAGCTGTCATATATCTTCGGTTGAGCTTGATTCCAAGATCACTGTCTACGTAGGTCTTGTTATAGAAATGAGGCGTGAACTCAACATTCTTGCCTTGAAGTGCAAGCTGTAATTGGTCAACCGTTGTTGACGGCAGGCGATTTGAGAAATCCGCGAGCACGAGCACGTAGCCGGCGTCGGGAAAGCCACCATACTCAGACTGGTGTTCAACCAGCCACTCTTCCACATCGTCGGCCGCATAGTATGTGTTACTGCTTGCGACCGGGAAATGCGTATAGTTCCAGTCGTAGCCGGTTCCGATCTTGAAGTATGAAATGTTCCAAATCACGTTCTGGCGCCGCTCTTTCTTCTCGTTGGATTCCAGGAACTGAACCAAATCGTTTGTGAACGCTTCGCTTGGAAAAGCGTACTCGTATTTCAATGAGTATTGAGTGTTCGTGCTGACGCCTGGAATCTGAAATAGCTGGTATCGCCTTTCTGGAGAATTCCACTTGAGGTAGTCTTTGTCGATGAGCTTCTCATCAAATCCGGCCAGGACCACCTTTATGTCAAATGATGAGGTTCGGGTCGCAGCAGAGCTGACAATGTTCTGTTGCTGCGCAAATACAGTCGGAAACGGAAGGGAAACTAGCAGAATTGCGAGAAGGGCGAACATGAAACGTCTGGCTTTCAAGAGTAGATCGTCTACGCAAGGAGAAACTCGCGCTAATAAATGACGCCCAAATCCGAAAGAGAATATTCTAAGCAATTGATGCTACTGTGTGCGAGCCATATGGCATCAAGGCGATTTTGGCATCTTTGCCTACGTGTCGGCTTGCCCTTTGCACCGCACTTCCAACGCTTTTGGCAGTTAGGAGACTGTACAGTGAGGCTTGATGCTCAGGCAGTGTGGATACCAGATACGTTCGATGTTCGCTGGACGTCTTTTGAAGAGAGTGTTCAAGCAGACCTTCCAGACTCAGGGTTCTTCGGCTCTGCGCCAGACGTGCCTTTTGGTCTCGGATCGTAGACCCCGAGGATGGGAATTTCCCTAGTCCCTCGGGGCACTCGGCGACTAGAATCAGGATTCCATGGTCCTTGCACGCGGTTGTGGCCATGATTATGCTTGGAGAAGCATCGAATAGGGTTCGGTCCCAAGGAGCTCCTCCTGCGCTCGATATGACGATGTCTACTTTTCGTTGGAGGGTTTGCCTGAATGTCTTCGCCGACAGTGCGCAAGCCTGTTCAAAGGTTGCCATGAAGTCTCCTACGAAGGCTCCCGCAATCCTGCCATCAGGTCGTTCCACCAGATGAATTGCAAAATCCACGGGCTGCGCCTGTGAGGCTCTGTTCAGGGTCTCATATGTCGGGTTTCCCGTAAGAACAGCTGGCAGTCTTGCACCTCGCATCGCTGGGCGAACACAATTCTTGATCGTCTTCTCCGAGGCCAGTCCTGGCACGACAAAGCTTGGCCCGCCACTGTATCCCCAGAACGGGTTGATGGCGACATCAGTGATAGTGCACCTGAGCTCTGCACTTGCGAATGCCTCATTGAGCAGGACCTCAGTACCGTCGTCAAGCTGCCCAACCTTGACGCTCGAGGAGATTCTGGGGTCGTGCCTTTCGACAGGGCATGGAGTCTCTAGGTCCTTCTCGGGGAAGATTCGGCTGGAGCGGGGTTGGGTCGGATCTGAGGCGCGTTCGAGCAAGGAGACAGCTTGAGCCTTTGCCTGAAGCAATCTGCTTGCCAGGTGATTCGCAAGTAGAGTGCATGGCACGGACTCGTGATTGAATGCAATAACCGTCTTGTTGGCTCGACCTGCGGCTTCAAGAAGAGTCTTCCCTCCAACTGCGCACTGAAGGGCGGTGCCAACTAGTGACTCCAGATCTTGGCTCGACGGATCCTCTGGAGGTGAAAGGAGACCTGCCAAGCGCTCATCAGGTATGGCGACTGGCACTTCAGTCTGCCCATAAGGCAACCAGAACTCCAATTCGCTTCACCTGATCGAGCGCCGACAGTCTTGTTGGAAGACGCCACGTCAGGAATGCAGGAGAACTAATTAGAGTAGCGCAGCAGTGGCTACCTAGGGGAATCATGTGGTAACGCGTCCCCGAAAAAGGAAAGTCAAGAAGACTAGCCCTCGGGATCTCAGGGCTGAGCTGTGTCGCATCCTCGTGAAGACTGGTGCGATCAGATTTGGCTTATTCAAGCTGTCCAGTGGAAAGCTGAGCCCATACTACA
>JBAVVE010000204.1:0-2857 GCA_049697135.1 Bathyarchaeia archaeon
GATCAGGACGGTGTTCGAGGGTACGCCGCTGAGACGAACCGGCGAGGAACTGCCGCTGTCTTGTTTTTCTGCCAAGCACTGTTCACCTCCCGAGCACATGCAATGTAAAGCGTGAACCCGAGGGGGCGGCTCCAATCTTTAAAAGAGTTGTGTCAGCTCCAGAATCATCAGAGCGATCAAGTCAGACAAAGAACAACACGTTTGATCGAGCAACTTTGCTGAGGCCGCAAGGCTTGAGGCTTGAAACAAGTGCCGCATACTTGCGTCCAGTCAGGAGAAGCATCACTCGACTTAGCTACGAAAAGCCAATTAGAGGGGTAGAACCGCCCTTGGGCTTGATGGCCGCCGTAACGTAGAGGAACACAATTCCGCGGACCTTGGTAGCGTATAGGGCTGTGGACCCTAGAGGGCGAGTTCAAATCTCGCCGGCGGCCCTCAACAACATCTCGCGAAACAACACACTCTGCGTTCGATCGCACGTTGGAGAAACGCTAAATCTGCAGCAACGGAGAAATCGGCAGGAGCCCGAGGCGACCAACGTGAGCTACGACTATCGAAAAGTAGCAGGGACACTGGTCTTAGTTGGCGGAGCACAGTTCGTGTTGGGAATGCTGATAGCGGAGGCGGTCTATCCAGGCTACAGTATTTCGCAGAACTACATTAGCGACTTAGGGGTTGGACCTGCTGCCAGTGTCTTCAATTCGTCCGTCTTCCTGCTTGGCCTGATGGTGGTTGGTGGCGCTTACTTTGTACACCGTACATTCCGTAATCGCCTGGTTACGACCCTGCTGGTGCTTAGCGGCATTGGCGCAATGGGAGTGGGGATATTCCCTGAAGACTCGCCTGTGATGCATGAGTTTGTTTCGGATGTTGCCTTCATCTTCGGAGGACTTGCACCTATCGCGGCCTGCAAGCTGCAGAAGAAACCTCTGAACTATCTGTCAATTGCGATGGGACTACTCTCACTATGTGCACTGATTCTGCTGTCCGCTCAGTACTCCTTCGGCTTAGGCGAACAGTACTTTCTAGGTTTGGGGCCAGGCGGCATGGAGAGAATGATCGTATACCCGATCCTGCTGTGGGAGACTGCCTTCGGAGGCTACCTGATAGCCTCTTCCTGATCGGATTCGGATGCAACTCCGAGGCGAGCCCGCGCCAAGTCACCCGAAGAACTGGATTTCTGACGTGTCACTTCGGAGTGATGGCGGGCTTCGTGGCTCTGTCGAAGTAGATACTCTTCCCGGACGCGGAGACCGGAATCCCCATCACGACACTTGATCCGGGGAGATATCCCAAGCGTTTGGCCGCTGTTCCCGCCCGGAACATGATTCGATTATCGACGTTGAGATCACCCGCCGTCTTCGCAGCTGATCCGAGAGCGATTCCAAGATCGAGCGCCTTGAAGACACAGCTGGGTCCCTTGAAGTCGAGGCCTGAAGCCTCAGTCGTCGCTTCGAACTCTTTGCACGTAGAGTGACCGCAGGCGCCACAGGATAGGCCGAAGCTCTTCCTGCCGTTTACGCCCACAAGTAGGAGAGCCTGTGATCGCCTTACGTTGTCGGCGTCACGCCTGAAACCATCGATCTTCCGTTCTTCAGCAATCTTCTCCATTTCTATCGCGATCTTATCTTTCTCCTCGCCGGTAACAAGGGCGGTTTCGACATCGTCCACGCCACCTGATTTTGGCGCTGTGCGACAGGAAACCATCATCAGATCAGCCGCATGCAGTAGTCCGTCATTTTCAGCTTCTTTGCTCGTTTTGACGGGCATGTTGATTCACTTCCTCCACGGACTGCAGATGTGTCTCCGAAAGGTTAAAAGTGCATTTTCCTCGTATCGGCTCGGTGGGGCCGGTAGTTCAGCCTGGTATGCCCGTTGACGGGGCCGAAGAACGTCCGGTTTGCATGACGGGACGACCAAGAAACCGGAAGGTCGCGGGTCCGAATCCCGCCCGGTCCACCATCCGAATATATATGAATATCAACCACTGGGACAAGGGTTCTGTCAATAGCGAGCGTGCATCTGAGGTCGTATCAAGCGATTATAGGTTTCTTGGACCTTGTCCATGGTACCAGTGCTCAGTGGCGAGAGCGTCGCCGCCTTCAGGTTCTCGTCGACTTGCTCTGGTCGTTTTGCACCAGGTATCGCACATGTGACGGCATCGAACATCAGGATCCAACGCAGCGCAATCTGGGCCAAGGTTACTCCTTGGGGCACTATCGCTTTCAACTCCTCGGCGGCGCGAAGGCCGGCCTCGAAATCGACGCCTGAGAAAGTCTCTCCCACATCAAACGCCTGACCGAACCGGTTGAAAGTGCGATGGTCATCCTCGGGGAACTCTGTTTGGGAGGTCATCTTGCCTGTGAGCAGACCACTCGCTAGTGGAACTCGCGTTATGACCCCGACCTTTCGCTTCTTCGCTTCGGGAAAGAATTCCGCGGCAGGTTTCAGACGGAACATGTTGAAGATGATCTGCACGCTTTGGAGATCAGGATACTCTAACGCCTTGAGTGCCTCACTGACTTTCTCGACGCTGACCCCGTAGTATCTGATCTTTCCCTTCTGTTTGAGCGCGTCAAGGGTCCTGAATACTTCTGGACGATAGTAGACCTCCGTTGGTGGACAGTGCAGTTGCAGCAAGTCGATGGAGTCGACGCCAAGATTTCGTATACTCCTGCCCACAAAGGACTCTAGGTTGACTTGGTTGTATCCGTCTGCTGTATGGGGAGAGAGTCTTCGACCTGCTTTCGTGGCAACGAAAATCTCTTCCTTTCGCTCTTTCAGCAGGCGTCCGATGAGCTGCTCGCTATGTCCATCCCCGTAGACATCCGCCGTGTCGATGAAGTTCACGCCAAGA
>JBAVVE010000205.1:0-5217 GCA_049697135.1 Bathyarchaeia archaeon
CTCACTGAGCAGAAAGCTCGGAAGCTTGGAATCGGAAAGAGCACTCTCCACTATCTGCGCAAGAATGCACAGAAGCAACGTCCAATGGAGATCTGCCGGAAGGTCCGCGAGAGACTTGAGATGACGCCACAACCGTCGAACTAGGTAACCGCATCATGGGTCACCACTCAGGAGCGAAGCGAGTCATGAAGAGCTGGAACAGAATAGGAAGTGTAGGAAGTAGCTGGAAGTTGCTCTCGTAGAAACACACCAAAGACACATGAACAACAAACCCTAGAAAGTCGGTCGATAATCAATGGCGAATGAATCTGGCATTCTGGAAACGGAGAACTGGCTCTACTTCAAGCTCTATCGGAAGTATGTGGATGGCGACTCATGGAAGACTCCACTCGATTGGTATCATAACGTTGTGAGGGATGTAGTCAAGCCTTGGGTGAACTCCAACGTGGAGGTCAGGTTCGTCTTCTTTGGTATCTATGGTCCCGAAGACTATCGTGCGGAGCTGGTGGAGTATCAGAGGCGTGCCAGCTCTCATTCCGAGGGGAGATTCAACTATGTTCGACTTAGGGCAAACGTAACTGAAAACATGGATTCAGTGAAGAACAGTCTAGCTGCAGCGATTCAAGCAAACACAGCTCTCATATTTGATTACGAGATTCTGGAATATCGAGTGCGTGACGACCTGGGGAACAGATACGGACGCCTGAACGATGGCACAATTGACGACCATAGGACTGTGATGTTCATCCGCTACTGGGACGCTGCCTGCAGATACATTATGGAAGTCCTGACGAGTCCGGGAAATTGGGACAACAATGTCGATGTTTGGGGAGTTCCTCATCTTGTCAACAACTCATTGGGAGCATGGCTTAGGATTTCTAATGCGAACTGTCCACGGTGCTCGACATCGATGTACTTGGCAACTTGGCAAGAAATACCTCAGCAACTGCGCCCACAGCTTGCAGCAATTCTGAATGCGCCAGTCTGTCTGCTCGTGTGTCCCCAGTGTTCCTCTGCGATTATGGCACCAATGAACATCTAGAGGATCGCGTCACCGTGGCTAGGATTGTGAAAAGCAAGCAGCTCATAGATTAGCTCAATCTGACAGACTTCATCGCAGCCTCGAATAGGTCATAGTATGCAAGAACCTGCTTTCCTTCATGAGCATACTCCTTGACTCGCAACTTGTTCATATCAGTCTCAAGCATTTTCAATCCTTCTCTGTAGAATTTCCGATCCAATCGGGCAAGAAATTCGGCAGTAGTGTCTAGCAGCTCATTGATGACGTCCAATAGGCGCCAGGTTTTGTCCTCCAATTTGACATCAAGTCTCTTCCAGCCTAGATGAGTCACTTCATCGTTTACCCGGGCCTCGAGTTTCTTCACATTTGGGGTTTTGGCTGGAGATTTCCAACCGCCAACATATGCCCGTGCCCTGGCGTACATCTGCTCCTTGTGCCCATAGTAGTAGAATTCGAGGAGATTCCGCGCGTGAAGAAGAGCGTGATCTATTGCCATATTCTGAAAGACGGGAAGTATCCTCTTATCGGATAGCTCTTTTGCTCGCGCCTGCACCGAGATGAAGAAGAGCGCTGCGAACAGAAGTTCCTCTACTTCGTAAACAAAATGTTCGTTTATGAAACGAATCTTCCTCTCTTCATCTGGAACCGCCGAACTAGCGTTCATGTCTGTCACAACAGAGCTGTTAGATGTTGAATGTAGGTTTTTCTTGTGTGCTTCAGCTGATACAAGCATCCAGAATTGCACCGTCGTTCAGCTTATGTTATGGGCAAGCATGTTATGCTCTTAGGCGATTATGATATCCATGGCAGACATCAACGAGATTCCGGTATTCGCGGTCAACTTGGTGAAGGACTACTACAGGGAGTGCTTGGCATGTCTCAAGAACGGTCAGCTGGTTGCGGCGATTCTTCTCTCTTCTGCATGCCTTGAAGTCGCTCTCATAGATGCTTTGTCCTTCAAACCATGGAAACCAGTCAGCAGACGAGAGCCAAACCGAATGGACTTGATCGATCTAGTGGATTGGGGTAGACAAGTTGGCTGCCTCTCGGAAGATGCATGGGCGAGAGGGCACAAGATTAGGGTTTGCCGAAACGCCTTGATTCATCCTGGAGTTGACTATGAGAAGATAGTGAAGAAGTACCCGAAGATGGCCAAGCGATTTCGAGAGGAAAAAAGAGACACTTTCTTCAAGTCTGAAAGACTGAAAGCATATTTGGTCTACCTTTCGACATCGCCACAACTGGCCGAAGAGATTGTTTCTGACGTGCATGACGTCCTAAAGCACATCTACACGCGAGGACCTTTCAGCCGAGGACCAATGATGTCGCTTGAGACGGGAATCGATATAACAAATTCCTAGTTGTTGTGCGAGAGAGCGATCTTCTCAGTCAACTGCTTTCGTCGTTTGAAAGTGTGTGTGCGCACCAAGGGACCCGACGACCGACTCTCTCACCGTCCATACGTACCCAAAACCCACGCCCAACTCTCTAAGATACTGGCCAGCAGATCCGTGGAGAACATATGGCACGAGTATCGATGTTGCGCCAAGTAGGCCGAACGTGAGAGCATGTGAGTACCTGGCGATCTGGCTCATACAGGCACGTAGATTCATCACTCGATCACGGAGTCCATTCATGTGCGTACCTGTCAGGTGTTGGTATCGCAATTTGAATCCTTAGGTGGTGGGTCTCATGGTGCGCGCACACATACTGAAACTTCGGGCTAAAGTTTGGCGGTAACTCTCGTTCTCTTACCTGAGAGATGGTACAAGAAAAAGGGCAAGAAGCTGAGGCAACGATTCCCTAGTTCGCCCTCTAGATCTCCGATCCTCGTTGGCTCCTGTGACCATGCTGACTCCGGAGACCATCGGGCCGGGTCGTCGAACAATGACCATCAACTAGGGATCCCTAAAAAGTGGAGTAATTCTCTCTTCACCTCTGCCACCCACATATCACATGTCACAAAGATGCTTAAACACTACTATCGACCGAATCTCTCTTCCTATAAGAGTCCACCAATGACCTACCAGTACTTGGACCCCGGGAGAGCCATAGTGTCTCTTGTGACGGCTCAAATCTTGATGCCCGCACCAAGCTACCCGACGACGATTCAAATTCCACTGCCCGCATCAGTTGAGCAAGACATCACACAAGAAGAATTTCCTTCCTCCACTGGTTGACAAGGTGCTCAATTTTGCCTTTCTCGGTTTCGCCGATTGGAATCCCTTCCTTTTCGCCGCGTACGAGTTCCTTTCCTATGAAAGGTAGAACCCGTCGTGATATGAACTCAGGGTCTTTTGGTCTACTTGAACGTATGAGCTGTTTAAGTTGGGTAGATTTGTTGTCTTCCAACTCACGAACTGCAGCTAGCAGGTCACGCATCATTTGGGGAGTGAGCGTGCCTCCCATTGTTGCGTCGAATATGCCGAGCAGGAACGGATAGGATCGTTTTGCAAGGATGATAACCCAGCCGTCATACACAGCCAGATATTGCATATCGAGCTTGCTGGCGTATCTCATTCCCTGTCGATACAAAGCTCTTGCATATGATGGGCCGGGTTTCTGGAACGGACGTCTCTTACATTCGAATATGATGAAGGGTCTGAAGTTCTTGTAGTATTCGGCCGTTATGAGTAGGTCAACTCTATCTTCTTTTGAGATTTGAAATTCAGGAATCACATGCATGAGTCTGAAATCATTTGTTTTCAGAATTGACTTACCGTTCGGATGTGGTTGTCCGAACTCTTCCTGAGAACCAAACTCTTCACTTGCCTCAAATGCTCCAAAGAGTCCTGCAAGGAACGGTTCATTGAAGTCGTCTGCCTGAATAGCGTTGACGCACACCCTGTATAACTCATAACTAATCGCTGCTTCGGTCTTCATAGCTTCCCTAGACGCTTCAATTCTAAATGGCAACTAATCCTGCCCCATCTTAGTACCAGTCAAAGCCACTATTACGCCTTCAAACCGTTTGTTGTGTCCCAGCCTCTTTGACTCGTGGGAGTAAGCTTGCCTTCATGACAAAACGCACATTCTTCCCCTATTCGATCTGGCATGGTTAATCGCAGAATTAAGGAACGATTTACGCTTTCTTGCTCATGGCCTTTCGAGCATCGGGCCTTCAGAGCTCTAGTAGTTCTGCTCGGACTACAAGTGCTTGTGTGTAACGTTAGGAAAGGTGTGTGCGCACCAGCTGACCCGCACACAATCAGAGTGCAGAAAAACGCCATATGAGGCACTAGCGAACGTACCCAAGGGTCAGAGCTGTCTCCAAAATCTAAAAGCAAGATACTATGACTAAGTTACGAACATCAATGATCCGTGGGCATTTTCGGAACGCTAGCGAGGTCCTATTTGCGCTGGCATTTGTTCTTCTAATCATAACGTCGACGTTCGTTGCTTACTACGGTAGTATCGGACTCACGGATTTTGTGTTGTCATTAGTCATAATTCTTGTCATGAGTTTACAGGTAGTGATTATGATGTGGCAAGTCTCTAGAGAAAGTCCACGCATTATGGTCTTGCCGAAGATCAACGTGTTCTTGGCATCAGCTCATTTCGACCTGTACCAAGAACTTACAGTCAAGAGTGCAAGAATTCGGGTCGGTTTACGATCGTACAAGTTTTCCATAAAGAGATACAATAACATTCCCGCTGTCACGGCACAAGCGCAGTTTGATGTAGGAAATAGCGGTTTAAGAGATGTCACTGTTCATGAGTGCAGAGTATATTTGGAAGTGCCCGATGAGAAAGAGATTTGCACACCATTGATATTTTGCGAAGAGGACGATTTGGTGGCGGCCAAGCGTGAGAATAGGCTTCCGAAGCGCAAGCGTCTGACAGGTGGAGAGAGAGTGACGAAGTTTTTCGAATTGGCCGGAAACGGCGTATATCGGCTTGACATTTACACCACCGAACTGGAGTGCCAAAGAAGGCTCATGTACTTCAGGATTGGAAACCAGATCGCTTTCTGCGACATGTCAAGAAGAGTAGGCGAGAAGACTTTTCACAAGATTGGGGAGATAGTGAGACGTGTGTGACCCTAGGAGGCTGCGTAACAGCTCAAGGCGACAGCAGTTTTTGTGGTGGGTAGGCTGGTGCGGCCGTCGTAATTTGAACCGTCATTTTGTGTGTGTGTGTGTGTGGGTCCCTTGGTGCGAGCGTCGAGATTTGAACCGTCATGGGATGAGTAGTTT
>JBAVVE010000206.1:0-8950 GCA_049697135.1 Bathyarchaeia archaeon
CGTTTGGGATGCTCTACGCGGAGGAGCGCCGATGAGTTCTTTCAGCCCGACCATGAACCAGGTGGAGCGAACAGTCGTCAGCCTACGTGACAGATTCGTCAACATTCAGAGTTTCGAATGTTTTCTCCGAGAGATCCGTGCAGAGGAAGGCAAGACTCGGCCCGCTACGGTAATGATTGGCCACACCGGGTACCTCACATTTGCCAACAAGATCTACTCCGCTGAATAGGAGCAAACCGTCTCTGTCTTCTACACAAACGTTTAATCAGAGCTGTACTTTCAGACTGCGCCGCTCGGTGAAGAAAGGTGAACGCTGGTGCAAAAGTCGGACAGCGAAGTATGGTTACGCAGTTGGCTCTCACGGTCACAGGTGTACTGCTGCTTCTAGGGCCGCCCTACGTCATCAAGATCTTGAACATTACGTCACGTCTTCAGAATTCGATCATTGCGGTAGTGGAGGTGCTGTCGGTCGCTATTGGGTTCGTGCTTCTCTATCTTGCCTTCAGGAAGCACGAGTTTTGACTCTCTCCGCGACTTGAAGTTGGGAGATTCATGCTTCCACCATGGTCCTCTCTAGGGTGGGCATTCCGTTGTTGCGGTTCCACCCGCATCCATCCCATCGTAGAAGCATAGGCCAAGCCATTGGCCTGACAGCATGCCCGCCGCAGCGAGCAGCCATATTCACGTCGCCTGTTCCCCGAATCTCTCCGCCGCTTTCTTCGAGTAGGCGCCCATATTCGGGTCTTCAGGCATCCAACTCACATCTGGAGCCTACTAGCCCATGTGGGCGTGTATGATTCGACTCCAAACAGTCCGATCGCGGATGAGAGTATTAACCTCGTCGACTTACTCGCTTACTCCACGACCAAAGTCGGAAGCTTGCACTCGCCCTGTTAGGGTCATAGCACCAGAGTAGTGTTCTGCTGGCTCGTCGACGAGCGCTTGTTGCGCCTCCGGGTGTTCCCAAGTTTCTATAGTGACGTATAGGATAACCATGTGACAAGTACTGACAATGCGAACAGGCAAAGCCAGACGGGCTTGCTCCATCTGAGCACCTTGAGTCCGTCGAAGACACCGAACGGGATGAGATTGAACAAAGCCATGTAAGCATTGATCACCGCCCCCGCCAACATGGCACTAAGTATTAGCCAGGGCTGGAATACTTGGGCAAGTCCGAGCAGCACAACGGCAATCAATATGTTCACTGACGGACCTGCAACCGCGGTTCTGCCGACTCGATCTGGCGTTGTATCTCCGGCAATTACCACGGCGCCTGGCGCAATGATCTTGAAAGGTGAAACAGCCGAGACTATTGTCAAAAGAGCTCCAAACATGTCTAGCCTGAATTCCGCCCACATTCCGTAGCGTTGAGCCACGGCCTTGTGCGCGAGTTCATGGATGACGAAGCCGACTGTGAAGAACACAACCGCCGCCGCCATCGCAACCCAGGTCCACAAAGCGCTACGGGCAAAGAAAGAAATCCCGACGGCTGAGACCAAAACGATTCCGACCAGCACATGTTTGATCTCTGTCGGACTGAATCTCAACACAGACCTGGATGGGCGCGCTCGTACGCCGGCGTATGCACGAATGTCAGGAGGTGCCATTGTACTGAAGATGGGCGCCTTGCGGGCTTGAACTCTCCAATACTCTGGACAGTCATGGCTCTCTGGAAGCCTGTGCTGAGGACAGAAGGCGTCATGACAGAATGAGCAGATGAACGGCATGTCAACTTCCGTGGCGCACACTCGGCACTTCAAGCTCATCACGGTCTGCCTGCATGGCAAGCCGGCTGGCTCTTATTGATTACTGTGGTTTTGCGGAACGAAACACACAGTGAGGGTCCTAGGCTAGCGAGTTCAGGCCTTCTTTCGCGAGAGACAAACGTTCGCCGGAAGGAAGAACAGTGGCGCTTATGTTCTGTGTCTAGAACAGCTCTCGCTCCTTGATCTTCTTTGCAAGCTTAGGCGGAGCTCGGATTGGTTTCAGTTCTGGTCGAGGTTTTGTCGCAACAGTCCTGGGTCTGACTGTGAACGCGCAGATGCCACTGGACAGGAACTTTCCTTTCAGGCACTGGATAAATTTGCAGGTTTCTGGAACACATCTGTCGTCGACAAGTCGGCACCATCCCGCATTCTCTCGCAGGCTGAAATGTCCTTGTGAACACTTGAAGAAAGTGCAACCATTGAAGCAGTTCTCTGGAGCAGGGGCGTCATAGTGAGGGGGACCGCGCATCATAGAAACCATCCTCAAGACAGAAGGCAAGTTGGAGCTGGGCGCTCGTGACTTGAGACGCAACACGTGTCCACAGAACTTATTACCCTTTCCTTCGGGAACCGATTCATCCTTTTTGAGGGCATGAACTCGATGCCTGAGACTAGGCTATATATGCGAGTCGACAAGCAATGGGTCACAAGGTTGACCAGGGATGTCAAAGCATCAGAAGGAGGCCGCTCCTGTAATCGTCAAGCACAAACACTGTGTGATATGCTCGACACCAATTCTGATGAGCAAGGACTTCTGTGGTCAGGCGTGCCAAGACGAGAACAAACGTTTGGCCAGACGCCGCAAGTACACCTTCATTGCGACCCTCGCAATGTTCCCGGTGCTTCTGATTCTTCTCACACTATTCCGGTTCGGCGGATAGCCATGTGATTCTCCTGGAGTTTCGCAATCCTCGTGTCTGTACCGGATTGGGCGGAGCTGAGACGCGCACCAGGGCGGTCTCTTTTTAAAGGGTTCGACGAGTGCATTCCCCCCAATCGTCAGTCTAATATACACTGAGCGGGAGAGAACGCTCCTATGTTAGGGTCCGAGTGACCCTACACAAAAAGAGGAATTAGGAAAATTGTCTACTGAAAAGAAAGTCTTCGTTAGGAAAGCTACGGGACTCGTCAGAGAAATCGGATTCTGGACCGCAGCGATAATCATCTTGTGCAACGTCATTGGTCTGGGCTGGCAAAAGAGACTCTTCCAATTCACAGGACCTGCCATTGTACCCGAGAGCTCATACCCAATGGGAATTCCGCCTGTGACAATGTCATTCATTATCGTCGGTATCATAGTACTGCTGACAGTGTTCATGTTCGCAGTGCTTGGAGCGGCGATGCCGCGATCGGGCGGAGGCTACGTCTACATCTCGAGGATCATACACCCGGCCGTGGGCTTCCTGGCATCATGGCTAGAGTACTTCAGCATCGCTGTCTCATGGGGTCTCATCGGCACAGCTGTCTTTGAGGCCATACTCATATACGCATGGATTGCAGGTTGGGGAACGGCATGGGCAACCGCCGAGATCCTGTTAGTCGGCGGCATGATCATCGTCGTACTTTTCACTGGCGTAGCGTACTTCGGCGCCTCGATGACTGGGAAGATATTACAGTTCATGTTCATCGTCCCAGCTGCCATAACGATAGTTCTCTACGGCATCCTGCTCTCGTCCACTTCAGCCGCTGTGGAGGCAGGAGTCAAGATGATAACGGGACTCTCGGCGACTCAGTTCACTCAGATGGCCTTGGATCAAGGTATGGCAACTGCGTACGCAGGTGACTACTGGGGAGCCATGGCCACAGCCTCAATAGGCACCTACTGGGCGTACATCGGCTTCGCAGCAGCCACCTTCGTAGGAGGAGAAGTCAAGGAGGCAGGCAAGGCGCTTCCGAAAACTCTCTTCACCGCAAACGTGATCATCCTACTGCTATACGTCACCATATCCTACCTAGTGGCCCACACGGCGATGGGTGTAGGCAAAGTGGGCGACTACTCGTTCTTCAGCTCCTACGCGTTTCTATCCTACGGAGGAGGGGAACTACCCGCAGGCATAGGCAGGGCTTGGATGCCCAACATCGCAGGCTTCGCAGCTGCTGGAATGGGACTTACATGGTTCCTGATGCTGATTCCGATCTTCGCGGTCTTCTGGGTGGCCAACGACATTCCACCATTCATCATAACCTCGTCAAGAATCATCTTTGCAATGTCATTTGACAGAGTACTTCCTGAGAAACTGTCAGAAGTCAACGAAAGATGGCACTCTCCCACCGCTGCGATACTCGTAACGATGCTGGTCGCCTTCATAGGAAACTTCGCCGAGTCCGACATATTCGTCAAGTATCCGGTGCCTATTCTGACAGAATACATAAACTCGGGTGGAGGAGTCGCGGCCACGGACATCTGGGACACAGCCTTCTTCTTGCTCGCTTCGCTTGCAGGGATGCTCTTCGTCTTCAGACGCAAAGACATCTATGACAAGTCACCGTACAAGCCTGGCAAGTCACTGGTCGCGGTAATCGGCGCGCTCGCGACAGTAGCCAATCTCTACCTGCTCTACCTGGTCGCAACCGGATGGTGGTTCGCAGAACCATGGATATTCACGCTGTTCCTGCTAGTGGTCGGCGCCATCATCTACTACTACTACAGAAGCAAAGGCAGCAGAGTCGGAGTAGACTACGCAACAATCTACGCTGAGATTCCGCCGGAATAGAGCGGAATCCCCCATTTTTTCTTTTCTTTCCTTTTTGGTTCCGAGATAGGTACCTGTCTCGCGAAGCTCTTTCTACGAGGAGTCGTAACGATACTTAAGTGAAGAAGCGTCGATAACTTCGGGCGAGGCTAGACCTTGGATGCTGCAGAACGTGCCCTCGCGGTGCTCGAGAAGGAGATGATGAAGGGACGAGGGAGATGGGTTGCAGACTTCAATGAATCATTCCGAGCCTATCAAGTAGGAGACGTGACGTTCGACCTGTTCATATCGGGAAACACCCGAGCGAAGGGGTTCTTGGTGTCACGCCTATTCTCATTCTTCCTTAACCCCAATTATGAAGTTGGGCTCTTTGCGATCGACGCGCACGACAGAGATGAGTTGAATGCTCGCAGGCTCAGAAAGTGGATCCTTGCTGCGAAGTCTCATATGGCCAAGTCTGAGATGAGATGGGCCTGGCTCGTGCTCGTCGGTCAATCTCCAAGTGACTCAGCCAAGAAGTGCATCCGAGAGGCGACGGACAAGAATGTTGGCATTGCATACTTGGATTTGGATTCCCGCCAAGTCATCTCAGCCGACACCTTTCTAGGTAGGCAGCTGAAGAAATACATCAAATTGTAGGGAACCAAAGTGGAAAAGACACGTTCTCCAATTCAGATCTACTACCTCTTCAAATCATTCATGATTATGTTCGTGATCCAAGCATTGATCGTCATGTTCATGCCCGCAGGACTGACCGGACCCATCTGGTATCAGGTTCTGGCCCTGAACTTGACAGTCGCGGCCGTGCTTGGTTGGTACCTGTACAAGCAGTGGTACCACATAGAGTTCTCATATAGTGACTCCGGATTCCAGCTCAAGAAGGGAAAGGGAACTCCGGCTAGCTACAACTGGAGCGAATTCTCCCAGGTGTCACTCGCTCGAAACGAGTACGGAGAATTCAAAGTCAGGCTGCACGGGAGCGGAGAACCTCTTGAGATTCCAGTCTCGAAACTGAAGCTAGACCCTTTCGAGTTCAGGTTTCATGCCATGGATCTCATGTCGAGGGCAAAATCGAGTTCCGCATGACTACCCCTCGACCCTTTGGAGCCTCGTTATCTTCGGCCCGTCAAGCTCCACAAGGTAGGCCCGCAGTATCCCTTCTCCATACTCGCTGCCTGGGTTCACGCATTTAGTCCGGCCGATCGTGAGATAGCCGGAGCTTTCGTGGATGTGCCCGTGAAGAGATACTAGCGGCTGACACTTCTCAATCACAGCTCTCACGGACTTGGATCCCACAGGTATCATCACGGGCTTCCCATGTGCATAGACGGGCGTCAGGTCTTCCGTCAGCTTTGGAGCCAAGTCGATCTGAGAATCGTACGGCGGACAGTGGAAGCAGAAAACTGCTGTATCGAAGTCCCTGACTTTCGAGATGGTTCTCTCAAGTTTCTCCAAGAGCTCCTCCTCAGAGCATTCTCGGGGGGTGTGCCATGGTGTTGGATTACTCCAGCCGCAACAGGCAACCTCATGTTCGCTGTCCAATGAGATGACTTCCTCCTCCCCATAAGTCACGTTCTTGTCGGCTCGTATCACATCGTCGATCGCCAGCACATCATCGTTTCCGGGAGTGAGGACTACCCGACACTTGTCTGGGACCTTCTGCGGGACGAGGCTGAGCCATTCCCTGATTACGTTGATCTGGAGTTGCTCGAAGATCTTCTCTCTCAAGTCCTCATCTTCTCCGATCTTGGTAGCCTCTTCGTAGGTCGTTCTGTAGGGCAGATAGCTCTGCTTTCGTATCTTCTTTTCATATTCCGGGAGATCGCTTTCCTTGAGAACGCTCTCTTGGCCGAACAACGTCGACTTGTAGGTCCCGTCGATTTGCTTGTAGATCGGAATTATCAGCTTACCTGTCATGTCGCCGCTGATCACCAACGCGTCTAGGTTGAAGATCTTCGCTGAGTTTAGGAATTTCCTCCAAACGACCTCCGATCCGTGAAGATCTGTGGAGAACAGGAATCTAACCTTGACCACTGTTCATACTCTCCGTTCATGTCGTGTGCTCTTATCCCGAAAGTGTGTCCCTCTGGATTTCCTCAACTACGTTATGCCATTTTCTGGACGTACCGACTTTTGCCCTCATCTTCCATTTCAGGCTCTTGGGTTCCTTCTCAATGGCTTGACTGATCATGTCGATCTTGCCCGCAACATTGGCGCGATCTTCCTTCGACAGTCCAGGGCACTTGCCGACATACTCATGTAGTTTCTTCAGATTTGTCGAGACCGTATGGTAGAAGCCCCAATCATCGGAAAGAATCTTTGAGACGTGAGGGAGATTGATTATGTCTTTGTCTGTGTTTCCGACAGAGTGTTCCCGCAGCAATATGCACATGTCCTGCCAGTCCTTCTCGTTCATCTCGCAGATCTGAGCCTTCAGAAGGAAGAGCTCCGCAGGAGGAACAGTCGGGTTGTCGACTTCGAGTCTGCCCCTGAAGTCTATGACGTGACACATTGGGAGTATGTCCAGAAATACGTCGATGGCCTTGTTACCTTCTGCATCATTGAATATCTGTCTGTGTCGACCAGCTCCGCTTGTCATTGCAAGCGTGACATAGGGGGTATATCCCATGTCCTTCATGAACTGTCTAGTAAGCGGCCTGAACTTGCTATAGCTGACAAAGTCCATGTCGTGCTTCGGTACCCTCTTCAGCAATTCGTACATGTGATCCGAGCCCTGAGAGTGCATCCTAATAGCGGCTCCTCCGAGTATGCGGAGGATGATGCCCCTTTCAGCTGCCGCGTCTATAATGCGCATTATCTCTGTACGGAATTCAGCAAAGGTCTTGAACTCACCCGTCACTGGGACTCTCCTTGATGGTCAGTTGATCTCCTTCTCCTTGCGCCTAGAATGCTCGCACATATATAGAACAAGCGGACAGCTGCCGACTTATTGAGCCAAGGCTTCGTGGTTTTCTGTGCAAATCACGAAGAATGCTTTCGATCTCACAGACTTCTATTGCGTTCAGGAAAGAGGACTGCGGATTGATTCTCGTTTCCAACAGATCGGTTTGGCTCCTGCAGGGTCATCCTACCTTCGAAGATGATCGCGACCCAGTTCATGAGAATATCTTCAATCAAGTTGTGGGTCGCAGAGAGAGACGCTCGATAAGCATTCGAGATTAGGAATCTTCTCACCGGCATGTTTTACATACATCTGTAAATGCAACTCAACGCTTATGCCGTCTAGTGAGCCTTTCACGGCGGAACGATTCCCTTCAGCAACGTGACTCTGAAGATTCGAGGCTGTATCTTGCCGACTGATTGTCATCCAAGCCTAATCTAGCAGATCAAGCCGAAGGGATATCGTTCGGTGAATGCTTAGGATGAGCACTGTCTATGCCAAGCTTTCGTCCAAGGCAGACGCTCATCACATGATCGCCGCCGAAAAGTACCTGTGGCTTGCATCACTAGCATGCATCTTCTTATCTTGGGAGACGATCGTGCGACTTGGAATCGTTCCCGCATCCAAGTTGCCGCCATTCTCAGCAGCTCTTCTGACTTTGATATCGTGCCTATCTGATGCGGGATTCTTGGCACTTGTAGGGCAAAGCTTTCTGAATCTGACAGCGGGAATTCTCGTGGCTCTCGCGATCGCTATGCCGCTCGCGTTGTTCGCGGGTCTGCGCAATAGACTGGACACGTCGATCACTCCATTGATAATGCTGGCGGGAGCCTTGCCAGATATCGCTCTGCTGCCCATACTGGTTCTTTGGATTGGCTCGGGCAACGCCGCGGCTATCTCGATAGCTGCTTTCAGCGCATTCTTCCCAATGTACTTCACAATTCGAGAAGGCACTAAGGATATTCCGAAGGATCTGTTTGACGTGGCTGCGGTGTTCGACACAGGTCGGTTTGACACTTTTCGGAAGTTGATACTGCCAGCCGTTTCGCCGCAGCTCTTCACGGGCCTGAGGCTGGCATATGATTTCGTGTGGGAGATCGTGCTTGCAATCGAGATCTTCTCTGGAGTGACGGGCATCGGTTCCTTCATATCCGGTGCGGTCGAGACTGGTGGACTGAGCGAAGCTTTCGCTGCGATACTCGCGGTCGGCATATTGGCAATCTTGGTTGATCGGCTTTTCTTCGGCCGAGCCGAGAAATGGATCAGGCGGTGGATGGACTGACTCACCAAGTCGAGCTCAAGAATGTGAGCAAGGAATACGATCAGACTGGAGATTCGGTCCCGGCGATCCAGGACGTGAGCTTCGCAGTCAATCGGGGCGAATTCGCCTGCGTCGTTGGTCCCAGTGGATGTGGCAAGTCTACCCTGTTGAAGATGACCGCTGGACTGGACAAGCCAACGTCAGGGGAGATCCGGTTCTGCGGTGAACCAGTGACCGGGCCTCATTCGAAGATCAGCATGGTCTTCCAATCCTTTGCTTTGTTTCCGTGGAGAACGGTCGTCGGGAATGTGGAGTATGGACTCGAAGC
>JBAVVE010000207.1:0-3503 GCA_049697135.1 Bathyarchaeia archaeon
CTTGACTTGGAGCTACTCTTGAGCAAGCCCCCGATGAACTCTCCTCGCACCGTCAAAGTCCTAGAGTCTCTCAAGAAGGGCAGAATGTCTAGCGTTGGAACCGAGATTTCCGTGGTAATCCCGACACTTAACGAGGAAGGAACCCTTGAGAGGAGTATTCGGTCACTGCGCGCGCAGCTATTGCCACCTAAAGAGATCGTGGTCGTCGATTGCGGCAGTCATGACCGCACTCTGCAGATCGCCAACGAATCGGCTGATCGTGTTGTCATAGTGAATCGGTGTGGTCGTGCATATCAGGAGAACGTAGGCGCGATGGGGGCGAAGGGAGACGTACTGTTGTTTCTCCATGCGGACACCTTGGTGTCTCCAATTATACTGCAGAGCATTGCGAAATCTCTAGTTGATCCGAATGTTGTGGGCGGAGGGGCTCGTCTGGCATATGTTCCTCGCAGGCTGAGATATCGGGCGCTTTGTGCTCTTAGAGATAGAGTCAGTCAGCGGCTGGGCATCTTTGGAATGGGTCCTTCCTTCTTTGTTCGACGTAGACTCTTTCATGACGTGGGAGGATTTGACGAGGAGATCAACGAGGAAGGAGTAGACATGTCCAAGAGACTCCGAATGCACGGGCGGCTCGTCATGCTTGACGAGGTCGTCCAGACATCGGCAAGAAGATACGAGCACTCTGGCTTCTTCAAGACTTTGTGCGCTTGGGGATTCACAGTCGCACTTAGTCTTCTAGGAATACACGGTAGCTCAATCGAGAAATACATCTGGCGAATCGTTCGGTAGCGTAAGCAAGCATTCCCATATGAGATTCTGAGAGAGGGCACTCAATTGATGCGGATCAGTTCTTTCATGAAGAGAAACAAAACCCTTCTCACGATGGGATTCGCGCTCGAACTTGCATTGGTAGTCTTCCTCTTAGTTACACGGACGAGCAACTGGAACTGGCTTCCCTTCCTTTTCTTTGCTCCCTTCGGCGCCTATCTAGCAGCCTTGCGCTTGGTGGACGGGCAGAATCATGTAGATTCGGAGACGATATTGCTCATAATCGTGTTCGCCATGATCTTTCGATTGACTCTACTCTTCTCCGGACCGGTCTTCTCATTTGATGTGTACCGATACTATTGGGATGGAAAGATTGCAGCCAACGGAGTCAATCCCTACCTCTATCCACCTGACGCGCCCGAGCTATCATCACTCAGAGACGCAAACTGGGAGCTGATCAATCACAAATATCTGGAATCCGGCTACCCGCCCCTAATGGAGCTATTTCTCGAGCTCCTCTACGTTTCGTCCCATTCGGTGCAGGCGTACAAGCTCTCTTTCTTCCTGTTGGACATTGGAACGATTCTGGCTGTTCTTCTCATCATGAGGCAGTTGAGTATCAAGGACAAGTATCTAATGGTGTACGCATGGGCGCCGTTGCCCATTATTGAGATCTCTCAGACCGGCCATAACGATTCGTTGATGGTTTTTCTGATGATTGTATCCTTTTTGCTGCTTCTTCGAGGGCGGCGTAACCTATCGTCACTGGTTATGGGGCTGTCTGTTGCCTCAAAGCTGTTTCCTATTTTCTTTGTGCCGGTCCTATTCAGGCGCTGGGGGAAGACCGGAACTCTCATTTTCTTCCTTGTTGTTGCGGCGCTGTATCTTCCTTTTGCTGAAATAGGTTTGAAGATGTACTCTGGCCTGTTGTATGTTGTCAACACCACTTTCTTCAACGGAAGTGTCTTTCCAGCCGTGGTGGCTATGCTCACATGGACGGACCTGCTTGCGAATCCTGGGTTTGCAGCTCAGCTAGTAGTTTACTGCATCTATGCGATCGTTTTGCTGTGGGCGTTTCTTCTGTCGTTTCGTCATCAGGTTAATTCCATCGAACTGATGAGGGTGTGTTTCCTCTTGGGCGGAACACTCCTCTTGCTGAACCGAACTTTGTTTCCGTGGTATGTTGTATGGATACTGCCGTTCGTTGTGTTCTATGCGTCGAGGTCATGGTTGCTACTGTCCGGAAGCATTTTCCTAAGCTACATGAAGTATGACGCTCTTCCCCCGCCTCCCCATGAGGGAGTCGACCCCACGACAGCTCTTGTAATCGATCTGATCCAGTATCTTCCCTTCTACATATTATTCGCATACGAGATGCTCACGAAGAGAATCGTTTTACGAGGTTCTAGAGGTCCATAACTGCTCTGAACCCGGTCCACAGTCTTCGAAGGTCCTCGGGGCTTGTGATCTTCGAAAGCTGCTTGAGAACGTACCCGGCTCTGAGGTAGTATCTTCGATGAGCCTCGACAAGCCATCTCCTGTACTCGTCTTCGGTCATTCCTGGCGGGGTATACATGATGGTGCCTTTCATGTCGTGTTGGCTATCCCATTTCGCTGGATCGTAATGGTAGCCCTGTGCGGTAAGCATCTTGTACAGTTCGCAGCCAGGGTAGGGAGTGAACTTGTTGAAGTGAGCGAAGTCCATGTTGAGTTTGATAGCTTCCCTTAGGCTCTTTTCCATTGTCTCCCAAGTGTCAAAAGGTGTTCCCACTATGAAGTTGGCCCTGACGCTAATCCCAACTTCGTGACTCCATTCTACGGCCCGAACGTTCTGTTCGACGGTGGTCAGTTTCTTCAGATTTCGGAGAACATTCTCATCCATCGACTCAAGACCGTAGAGGACTTGCCAGCAGCCAGCATCTTTCATTGCCTTCAGCATCTCTCTGCTCACCGTATTTGTTCGTGCCAGACAGCACCAAGGGATGTCTATTCCACGCCTTTCGAACTCTTGGCAGATCTGGAAGACGCGTCTGGGATTCAGCGTGAATGTGTCATCGAAGAACTTGATGTCCCTGGCCCCGTGAACCTCAATCAATTCCTCAATCTCATCGAAGACGCTCTCCACGCTTCGGAACCTAACGCTGAAACCCATGCCTGAACGGTCACAGAAGGCACAGCGAGCACCGGCACAGCCCCGACTGGTCATTATGGTGGCGTTGGGCAGACGTCTGTAGGATGTGGGGGCCGGATGATACTTGCTTAGCGCGGGAAGCAGATGCCTTGCTGGGAAAGGCAGTTCATCTAGGTTCCGAATCAAAGGGCGCCTTTCCGTCTGAACAACAGAGCCATTGCGCCTGAACACTATGCCTTTCACTCGATCCAAGTGCGCCAGGCCGTGATTTCTGACGTGGGCAGCGAGTTCCAGCATGGTGAGTTCTCCTTCACCCCAGACCCCCACATCGAAGCAATTGTAGGACATCGTTTCCTCCGGCAGCGCGCATACTTGGGCGCCACCTACTACGACAACTGCATCAGGCAGTCGCTCCTTAACCATGGACGCCGCGAGAATTGAGCTGCCAAACGTTGGAGTCGTCGCGGATATGCCAACGATGTCGGGCGATTTCTTGGCTAGAATGCTAGCGAGTTCAGTATGGCTCGTCCCTAGACATTGACAATCATCGACATTCACATCGTATCCATTTTCATCCAGAACGGCGGCCAAATACCCTATTCCG
>JBAVVE010000208.1:0-8861 GCA_049697135.1 Bathyarchaeia archaeon
CAGCTGACCTCACTCAATGAAATCACAGGGGATCTGCTGGAAAAGTCTGAGAAGGCATCTACTGAGAAGAGAAACGACAGAGCCGTGTACAGGGCAGCGAGAGCAGTAAACCGAATGTGCCTGGAGCTTCAGAAGCTCACATCAGCTCCTGTTTTGGGAGAACCTCAGGGCTACGAAGGACTGCGAGGGTTCAGCGATGCCACTGCCAAACTCGCAAGTGATGTTGCGGGAATACGTGACAGATGGATCGGATACATTCGCCCCTACTACATCCTCGACATGATGAGTCTGAACGCCTCAATCGACAAGCTTCGCCGGCTCGGAGACCACGCATGGGAGATCTTCAGCAAGGAAGGGAGCCTGCTCAAGCGCGTCGAAGAAATCCACAACAAAGTGGAGAAGGTCGAAGAACTTGAGATGTCACTACGGAAACAGCTCGAAGAACGCGATCAGGTGACAGTCGAACTGAAGAACCTTGATCCGCTGGTCTCAGAAGCAGAACGTATGATCGAATCTGCTTTGGCTGATCCGAGGGTCGCAGAGCTGAAGAAGATCGATGCCAGATTGAAGAGCCTTCGCGCAGAACTTCTCGCATCGGGCTTCAGGCGGCTAGGAAGGCCCCTTCGGAAACTCGAGGCGATGACCAACAGGGGTGAGTACCCAGTTGCCCCTGAGGTCAAGGAGAAACTGTCAGAGTACCTGAAGCGACCTTTCACGACGTTCATCCGTGAAGGAGAAGGATACCCGTATCTCAAATCCGTCTTGAGAACGATGCAGGAAGCTGTCGAACGAAAGAAGCTTGTCCTGAAGCAGCGTGAAGAAAGGAAAGTGCTTGAGAGAATAGACAACGTTGCAGAAAGAAACGTACTAGACAGGATACACAGCGAAGCCACAGCGCTCGTTGGCGAACGAAGAAAGTATCTCCAAGACCCCACATGCCTTGAACTGATCCACGCGTACAAGCAGAAGAAACAAGATCTCAAGAACCTTCAGTCAAGACGCACAGACCTTGAACATCAAGCCAAGTTGCTCTCAGACAAGGCAGAAACTCTAAGGAACTCGCTAGTCCAGCTTATCAGAGAGACTGGGCTACTGGCGGAGAAGTTGTCAAAGAGACCGGTGAAGCTCGAGCTGGATATGTCCGATCTGCCAGCCTAGACGAGGATCTTTACTGTTTTCTTGCCAACCATGGCGCGAAGCAGTGCCTTTCCAAGATCGGAATCCTTTGAGACACGGATCTGGCTCTTCTTCCCGATTGTAGCTGAGAATAGGTATTCGTTGTCGACATAGACGTTCGCGACTTCGCCGACGTGTCTCTTGTCGAACTCAAGCTCGATTCTGTTTCCTACCTCCAATGTCTTGAACCGGACTTCAGCTCCCCCTGTCGGTGTCGCAGGCTCCACATCAATGCGGATGCCCAGGGATTTCTCAAGTTTCGAGATCGTAGCTCCTTTCTTGCCTATCAAAAGAGGTATTGACTCGCTGTCCACCTTCAGGATGGCCTTGTTGTCAGACACAAACGTCACCTCGGCATCTGGATAAAAGCGGCGGATCTCTTGTAGAACCCTTTCCGCAGCAAGTTTGCGAGCTCCGGACACCTGAGGTGCAGCTTCAGTGACGGGCACTATGACATTCTCCTCTCCGAAAGTGTACATCTCATATTCGAGCTTCCCAGTCTCGAAGTCTTTGACCTCTACAATCGGGCGAGCGAGGTCCGCCTCTGTCATGCCACTTGGAACTCGCACGAGTAGGTTGAGACAGAATACGTTGACGATTTCTCCATAACGGACGAAGATGATTGTGTCGATGATGTGGGGAATCATGCCGAGCTCGACGCGTCCGATGAATCTCTGCACGGCATCTATTGCGTCGGACGCGTGTACAACCCCAATCATACCAACTCCAGCCAAGCGCATGTCTGCAAAGACCTGGAAATCCTTGGTCTTCCTCACCTCATCGAAGACCGTGTAGTCTGGCCTTACCAGCAGCAAGATCTCGGCGGTATTCTCAAAATCCCCTTCAAGCCGGCCGTACTGTGTGATTTCAGGGCTTACTTGGAGGTCGCGCGGTGACTCGAGGGTCTTCACGATCTTGTTCTGCTTCAGGTAGAACTCGGCAAGTGACGATGCAAAGGTCGTCTTGCCTGATCCTGGCGGACCAGCAATCAAGATTCCCTCGGCTTTCAACTTCAACCTCTCCATCAATCGCTCCGATAGTTTGTAGTCTTCGAGGCGGAGCGACACGACGGGTCTCACAATTGTGACTTCTAGGCCATCTGAGAACGGCGGCCTAGTGATTGCAATCCGGTACCTTCCAAGCTGTATCACTGAGGCACCGACGCGGCTGATCTCAACAAATCCTTCGTCGCTGACATGTGCTGCATCATTGATCTGCTTGATTATCTGCTCAAGCTCTTCGTTCGTTGTCAGTCGATCCGATATCCTGACGAGTTCGAAATTCCCTGGTTTCCCTCGTTTCGCAAGAGGCAGGGTTCCCTCTTTGACGTGGATGCTCGCTGTTTCTGGGGTGAAGAGGTTCTCAAAGATCAGGCCCTCAGTTTTCACTTGATGTGCTGAGTAGAGTACCTTGATGCCCTGCACTTCAGCGACCAGAGCCTGGACGTAATCATTAGTCACCAAGGTTGCGTTCTCTTTTCGGGCAACATCTATGATTATGGCGTCTAGTCTGCCGCTCCTTGCCAGTTTGATCTGGTCAAGGTCCGGCCTGGACCCCATGTAGGTGAGCTTCGTGTTCTTGTTCTCGCATAGAGTCCGCAGTTTTTTCAGTTCGGCGAGGCCAGTGTGGCCTATGTCCCTGCCCTTTGACGCTTGTGCCTGCAGCTCGTCCAACACGGCATACGGTATGATTACCTCAGCGATCTGTTCTCTCTCCAGAATCTCCGATATCCGTCCATCAATCACTGCTGAAGTGTCGGGGACTAGGCGTTGCGGTGATGACATCTCAATCGTGGTAGCAGCAGTATCCTTGTGATAAAAACGTGCCTCGCAGGCGACTCTGAGTGTAATCCAGAACGGGTAAATAGTACCAAAGCAACCTCCTCGCCGAGAGGCCGCTATCTTGGTCAAAGCTGCTACTGAGCCGTCTCTTCATGTGCAACCCGTGACCCCTCTGAGCCGCACACGGAGTCTTTGCCCCGAATGCCTCGCAATACTAGATGCAGAGATATACGAACAGGGAGGAAAGATCTGCATACGCAAGACCTGCAAGAATCACGGAGAATTCAACGAGCTCTACTGGGGATCCAGCGATCTCTACAGGCGAGCGCAAGAATACGCACGGGACGGGAAGGGAGTCGACAATCCCTTTGTGACCAAGCAGGAGCCCACATGTCCAGTCGACTGTGGTCTCTGCAATCTGCACATGAGCCACACAGCGCTCGGAAACATTGTCGTGACAAATAGGTGCGACCTCAACTGCTGGTACTGCTTCTTCTTCGCTGAGAAAGCTGGATACGTATACGAGCCAACCCTAGATCAGATTCGGTCAATGGCTCGCTCGCTGAGGAATGAGAAACCAGTACCCTGCAATGCCGTCCAACTCACAGGTGGAGAACCAGCCCTCCGTGAGGATCTTCTGGACATCATACGGATCTGCAGAGAAGAAGGAATCGAACACGTTCAACTCAACACAGACGGCATTAGACTGTCGACCGATCCTACCCTCGCAGAGAGGGTGAGGAAGGCAGGCGTCAACACGATCTACATGAGCTACGACGGCACCACACTCGAGAAGAATCCAAAGAACCACAGAGAGATCCCTGGAGCCCTCGCAAACTGCAGCCGAGCTGAGGTAGGCGTCGTCCTGGTTCCAACAGTCATCAAGGGTGTCAATGATTCTGAGGTCGGAAACATCATCCGATTTGCGCTGAGGAACCTCGATCCCATCAGAGGCGTCAACTTCCAACCGATCTCAATTGTTGGGAGAGTCCCTGAGCGCGAGAGGGAACGCCTCCGAATCACAATCCCAGACGTCATAAACAGGATAGAGGAGAGCTTTCCGGGACAGATATCACGAGATGACTTCTATCCGATTCCGTCGTGCATGCCATTCAGCAACTTCGTGGAGGCTTTGACAAGAGAGCGAGAGTATGAGCTTTCAACACACTTCGCCTGCGGCATGGCAACGTACCTATTCTTGGATGACGACAAGATCATTCCGATGCCTCGTTTCCTGGACGTAGATGGCCTCTTCGAGTACCTGGATGAAAGGGCAGGCGATCTCAGAAGTGGCTCCAACAAGTATCTAGTCGGTATGGGGTTGCTCTACAATCTCTTCTCGAAATTCATCGACAAGAGCAAAGCCCCGAAGGGGCTCAACCTGTCAAGGATTCTGTTCGATGCGCTCCTCAAACACGACTACAGAACACTCGGCGCGCTTCATCACAACAGCCTCTTCATCGGTCTAATGCACTTCCAAGATCTCTACAACTACGACATCGAGAGAGTCAAACGCTGCACAATCCACTACGCGACCCCGGACGGACGAATAACCCCATTCTGCACGTTCAACGTGATACCCGAATGGTACAGAGACAAGATCCAGAAACAGTATGGAACACCAATCCTAGAGTGGGAGAAAAGAACCGGCCGCAAGCTCAGGGACGACTTCTACAGAAGAACCGTAGAACCCGAAGCTGTCAAGGCAGCCTAGCTCAACCATCCCGCCGTCTTCGACAGCTCCATCTTCTCCTTCATCACCGCTTCTATTCGAGCGCTTTTGCCACTTTGTCCATAATGTTGGAAGGAAGCGCCGTTGCTTTCCAGCTGACGAGATCGAGTCCGATGATTCTGAGATAACCCGTACAGAGCAATTCGCCATCAGATTTCTTACGAATCTCGAAACTGTACTTCATCGTCTTCTCTGTTCTCTCGTCCACTCGTAGCATCACAGTCACAATGTCTCCGAATCTAGCCGGAGCCTTGTAGCTGCAGAACGCCTCCACACGTGGGATGGCTATCTTGTACTTCTCATTCAGTTCCCTGAATGTGAAGCCGAGAGAACGATAGAGCTCCTCCTCTGCTGCCTCAACGTATCTGAAGTAGTTTGAGTAGTGGACTACTCGAAGCGCGTCCGTGTCCACCCATCTGACAGGAATATTGACTGTGAAGACCATCACATGTCTCTCCCAGGCACCAGAAGAGACGAGATACCCACCTGTGGTATGATAGCGCTTTCTGTCAAGCCATTACGTGCTCTGGGTACTGTTGAGCAGGTCGCGAAGTAGCCTTAGCGAGATGTTCCCGCCGCTGATTACCAGCACGATGTTTTCCCCTCTCTTCGAATGGTAGCTATGACCAAGCGCAGCTACGACGGCAGCGGCTGACGGCTCGACGAGCACATGGAGCGACTCGAGGGCCATCTTTGTCGCCAACCGAATCCTCTCATCCGATGTCAAGAGAATGCTGTCTACGTGTTTGCTGGCTATGCGAAATGTGAGTTGTCCTGGTTCTCCGGGGGCTAGGCCGTCAGCGATTGTGCTAGAATCGTCCAGTCTGATTGGTTTGCCCGCTTTGAGTGATTCGTACATCGACGGGGCCTTCTCGGATTGAACACCGTACACCTTGGTGTCAGATCTCTCCGCCTTCATGGCGAGAGAGATTCCTGCGATGAGTCCACCACCACCAACAGGAACTAGGACAGTATCGACATCCGGTAGGTCTTCCAAGATTTCTAGGCCTATTGTTCCTTGACCCGCGATGACATCTGGGTCGTCAAAGGGATGGACGAGTATCGCTCCCTGTTCTTTCTGTATCTCCAGTCCTCGAGCGTGTCTTTCAGCATGGCTTCGTCCATGTTCCACCACAGTCGCTCCCTGTTCTTTGATAGCAGCTATCTTCTCAGGTACGGCAGATGTGGGCACAACAATCGTCGCAGTGGTCCCGAGCAGTCTGGCAACGTACGCCACAGCTAGGCCATGGTTGCCGGAAGAGACCGCCACTACACCACTATTCAGTTGAACGTCGTCAAGGTGCAGCATCTTGTTTGCGGCGCCGCGTATCTTGAACACTCGAATCGGTTGGTAGCATTCCAGCTTCAAGAACACATTTGCATCGAACTGGCGACTGAGATACTCACTTCTGTACAGTGGAGTTCTGTAGGCGATGCCTTCTATCGTCTTCGCTGCTCGCTTAACATCATCCAACGTGGGAAAGGGCCTCTCGGACGGCGTCTCCATTCATATGCACCTGGATCTAGCGTTCTACCTTGAAGCCTATTTTCACAGCTGCCTGAAACAGTCCGACTTTGTCCTTCGTGATTCTTCCTCGCAAGGAAGCCACTTCGAACCACTCCATTCCGCGCACGGTCTTTGATGCCTCTTCTATGGCTTCTCGAACAGCATCAGCGAAGCTTTCAGGCGATTCTCCAACGATCTCAATGTACTTCCAAACCATGCTGGCCACCTCCAGAAGGTTGATGCTGATCGCGAGACGATAACTCTTTGCGTTACAGTCTCCTGAAGTCTCGAAAGATACTCCAGTCTGGCTGGAACGGGTCTGCTGTTCAACGGCAGTGGATCCATACAATCATGACTGATGACAATGGCAATCCAGAAATAACTGGCCAGTCAGTCGCTATTCCGCTCAAACAGAGAATCAGTTACACTGGTTTGCTGGGTCGAGACATCGGATAGGATTTGTGAGTCAATGGATCTCGAACTAATCGTCATCGCAATCGCACCAATCGTATTCCTCGCTTGGTACATGTACACAAGAGACCGATACGAGCGGGAACCACGCAGACTCATCGTGAAGACTTTCGTTCTGGGCGCAGTACTTGTCGTGCCGGTCATTTTCGCCGAGGTAATTGGAAGTCTAATCCTTCCAACGTCACCTGATCCTCTTGCATTATTCCTTCATTTCCTGATCGTCGTGGCGTTCGTGGAAGAGTCGTCCAAGTATCTGGCTGTGCGCCTTTCCGTATACAACTCGCGCGAGTTCAATGAGCCGATGGACGGCTTGGTGTACGGCGCAATAGCCGGGCTGGGGTTCGCAGCGCCAGAGAATCTGTTGTATGTCCTGAGTCGAGGAGCAGTCTTAGGAATCGTGCGAGCAATTCTATCAGTTCCAGGGCACGCACTCTGGGGATCGATCATCGGATACTACCTGGCACGGCACAAACTCAAAACCGGCCGGGGTTCAAGCCTTGTAGGCCTCTGTCTTGCAACAATCCTGCACACCGCATTCGACTACGCTCTGGTTGCTACCCAAGCTCTGATTGCGATCTTGATCGCTGGTATCATCGTTGCTGCAGGATGGGCGATCTACTTCAGATTCAGAAAAGCAGCCCTTGCGATCTCTCCTTTTAGACCTGGGGCGAGGCCGCTTCCATCTCCCTCCAGCACCAAATACTGCATGTACTGCGGAAGCCTGATGCTGGCAGATGACAGATTCTGCCGGTCATGTGGAGCTCAGCAACTGTAATTCGGACCGGACAGAATGGACTGGGCGCGATCCGGAACGCCCGCATCTGATCGGACGTTGAGCGACGTTGTGTGGGACTGGTGAATGGTAGCCCGGGGGAGATGCTCGGGTTCGTGTACGAACCTTTCGAACTCCCGTCGGCGGGTTTCTTCTCGTTAGCGAGACCCAAAGCCCGCTATGCCTAGACGGAATGAGTGTTCCTTTGTCCACTACATTCGGCGGAGCATCAGGCTCCTCCACCGGGCTGTAAGCCCCGGGCCGAAGTACCCCGAGTCTTCACCGCGGCTATAAATCCTTCATTTCCCGCGAGAAGTATCATCCGAGCTTGAACGGGCGGCCTTCTGTGAGTGTGCTCTGAGGTATCTTGTCCTTCCATCTTCGAAGGAAAGCTACATCTTCCTTTTCCTCTCTCAGATCGTCAGGGAGCATGTGCGGGATCTCATCGATTATGGGATACCATCGACTACACTTCGGGCATATGATAATGCCTGAGACGATCTCCTCGCCCTCCTCGAAAACATGAAGCTCCAAAGGGTAGGCCTTGTCAATCGGGCACGCAAGTATATCCATCAACCTCTTCTTCAACTAGTTCCCCTCACATACGGAATCTACATCACATGTTTCTATGGTCATCGGTCTGGGCTTATCACATTACTTGGACCAGAGCCCTCTCCCTATACCTCTGTAGATGAGGCCTACCTTTTCTATCTCCTCAGGTTCAAGAATTCCTGTGCAATCGACGACGACCGAGTTCTTTGACATATTCGCAGCTAGATCGATAGCTTTTATCAACCTGAACTCGTTGTGGGCTACTGCCAGAATTGTACAGTCTGCTCTCTCCAACGCGCCTGGCAAAGTGGGCATTGCATGGTAGCCCATCTGCTTGAGCTCTTCTTGAGTGTACATGGGATCATACACAGAGACCCTGCTCCCGCGCTTTCTCAGTAGGTTAACAAGTTCGATCGAAGGCGAGAATCTAGTCTCCTTCACGTTCGGGCGATAAGCGATGCCGAGCACTGTGAATCTTGATCTCTTGACACTCTTACCACTCTTGCCACAGATTCTCAAGCCTTCGGCGGCGAGTCTTAGGACGTGACTGGGCATTTGATCGTTGGTTCGTCGCGAATCCATGGGAATTCTGAGTTTCGTCTCGTTTGCTTCAGCCGCGAGAAGGTACGGATAAACAGGAAGGCAGTGACCTCCCACGCCAGCTCCAGGGAACAGCAAGTGAGAGTAAGGCTGAGAATTGGCCGCCTCCATTGCTTCGAGATAGTCGATTCGGGCTTCCTCGCAGAAGATTGCGAATTCATTCGATAGCGCTATGACGACATCTCTGTAGATTGTCTCGAAGAGTTTCGAAGCCTCAGCAGTGGGTATGTCGCGCATTCTGATGAGTTCACCATCAACAATGCATGACAG
>JBAVVE010000209.1:0-1609 GCA_049697135.1 Bathyarchaeia archaeon
GCTCCCTGCGCTCGCCGACGGCAGAATAGTCGTATGCGATCGCTACATGTACGCTTCCTTCGCTTACCAAGGTGCCCAAGGAGTGGATCCGAAATGGCTTCGCGAGATCAATCGGTTCGCGGAGAAACCAAACCTCGCCATATACTTGGACATTCCAGCTGAAACGAGCCTAGGCAGAATAAGGAGAAAGAAGAGTCTATTGGAGAATCTTGAACTCCAACGAAGAGTCAGAGAACAGTACTTGCAGCTTGTACAGGCAGGAGAACTCGTGCTCGTCGACGCGACACAACCCACGAAGAAAGTCGCTGAAACTATCTACAGCTTAGTCAATGCTCAGCTCCGAGAGTTGGGACCGTAGCCGCACCCATGCGTCCACACACAGACCATGGGTTCAAATCCTGATGCTCGCACCAAGAGACGCCACACACACAACTCGACATGGTGAAAGAGCTGACGAGAGCATGCAGACTGGAACCAGAGAAGATCCTCACGAAGAAACCTTTCACGGGACCCAAGAGTTACTATTCAGTCGATAGAGAAGACGGCGCCGTCAAGATAACCCTCGACTGGTTCAGCTCAGATCTAGGACAATGATTGCCAGATTGCTCTGAGCAAGAGGCTGAATACGCTCCATATTCTGCGGCGGCGACAACTCTCGAATCGATCTGCGCTTCCCGCGATAGGTCACCAAAACGTCTCTACCTAGCCTTTCCTTCGCAGTAGAGCAAGAAAGACTACAAATGGGGACAGAAAGAACCAGCACATCAGCACGATCTGTGTTCCCAACTTGTGAAAAGACTTGGCGCTCGCTTGCCTTCTCGTTTCATATCTCAGACTGGCATATTCGCGCTCATTGAGAAACTCCAATGGCAGGTCGAAAAGTCTGGTATCTGATCGCGAGAACTGAATAGCAAATTCATGATTCCAGCTCGAAGCGAGAAACTCGATCCGGTCATTGTGGAACGTGGGCAACACTTCGATCGGTTGCCTATCGCCAATCATCATAGCGTACTTATGGTTGATTCGACTGAGGATCGCTTTCGTATGAGACGGAATCAGGTCGCTTCCTTTCTCAGGTTCCGTCTCAAACACTACCTTCGATGTGTGTCCGGAAGTCTTGTCAACTGAGACTTCAATCATTTCGATGTCAAGCGCTGACCCATAGTAGAGAATACGAAATTGCCTGTAGACCAAGTTGACCAATGGAATGGGGTGTATCTCATCGAGCCACACGACATGGTACCTGATGATATACCGCGTCTCTTCATCGATGATTTCGTAGGTCATTCTGAGCGGTTGGTTGTGCCACGTGCTTTTCTGCCTGATGATGGGTTTGTATTTTGATGCGAGCTGTTTGACTGTCCCTTTCGTCGTCCCGATATCTACAATGCGCTTCTCATCAAGCACAGGAAAAGCCCGGGGATGACCTACAAGTCTCGGTCTTATCAAGTGGCCTCCCTGACTTGCACTGGAATATCTCCGCCATGCTTTTAGACTCTCGGACATGTTATTCTACCGGCGGATAATCAGTTTGCCATCTGAGATGGATGACCTCAGAGGGTGACATAGTCTTGTCGCAGAACGCAATTCATGAGAACAAGAAGACTCC
>JBAVVE010000210.1:0-3742 GCA_049697135.1 Bathyarchaeia archaeon
CGCTCGAGCTGATTGAGACGTTCAAAGGTGAGACCATCAACGGCCTGCAATATCGGTCTCCCATAGCGGACATAGTCCCTGCACAGTCCAAGCTTACGGGAGGCCACAGAGTCGTCCTGAGCAGAGACTACGTTACGCTTGAGGAAGGCACTGGATGCGTCCATAGTGCGCCAGGCCACGGGGAAGAGGACTACCAAGTTGGACTACAGACTGGGCTGCCTGTAGTTATGTTGGTTGACAACCAAGGCAAGTTCGTTGCAGATGCAGGCAAGTACGCCGGCAAGGAAGTGAAATCAGCTAATCAGGAAATCATCGAGGACCTCAAGGAAAGAGAAGCCCTTCTGTTCGCCGGCGAAATAGTCCACAGAAGCCCCGTCTGCTGGCGATGTCACACACCTCTCATCATACGTGCGACAGACCAATGGTTTGTCAAGGTCACGCAGATGCGTGACAAGATGCTCGCTGACGTCGAGGCGACTCAGTGGATTCCAGAATGGGCTGGCGCCAATCAATTCCGCAACTGGCTTCAGGGGCTTAGAGATTGGGTCATCTCAAGGCAACGATTCTGGGGGACACCGCTCCCCATCTGGCAATGCGAGTCATGTGGCAATCATGAAGTCATAGGTTCCTTGAAAGAATTAAGGGACAAGAGCACAGTAGCGAAGGCTCCGAGAGAGCTTCACGTCCCATGGGTTAACGAAATCAAGCTCAAATGCACTTGTGGAGGTCGAATGAGCAGACTGCCAGACGTCATGGTGGGATGGTTCGACTCCGGAATCTCCTCGTACGCATGCCTAGAATATCCCGCGGAGCACGGTGAAGCCAAGAAATGGTGGCCCGCGGACTTCATCGTTGAGGGTCGGGACCAGATCTCAGGTTGGTTCTTCTCTCTACTGAAAGCTGGACTGGTCGCATTCGGCGAGACACCCTACAAGACTGTTCTGATGCATGGCTTCATGCTCGACGAGCAAGGACATGAGATGCACAAGTCGCTCGGCAACTTCGTCGTACCCCGAGAGGTCATCGACAAGTACGGGCGCGATGCACTTCGACTCTACGTGCTCCAGAATACACTCTGGGAAGACCTGAAATTCTCATGGAAGGTTCTCGCGCAAGTCGCTGGAGACTTGCAGACAATCTGGAACGTGTACGTGTTTGCCAGCACGTACATGAGTCTAGACAAGTTCGACCCTACCGCTCATCCTCCAGAGAGAATGAAACCACACATGCGAGAAGAGGACCTCTGGCTGATGAGCCGTACAGAACATACGATTGAGTCTGTAACCTCAGCAATGCAAGGATACAGAATCCATGAAGCTGTAAGGACTTTGAGGAGCTTCTTGGTGGAGGATCTGAGTCACAACTACATACGACTTGTCAGAAGACGAACATGGGTTGAGAAAGAAGACCCAGACAAGCTGGCGGGGTACTCAGTCCTATCCCATGCACTTCACCGAGCCTGCACAATGATGGCAGTGTTCACTCCGTTCATTGCAGAGGCATTGTATCAGGCCATGTTCCGGCCTGCCGCCTTCGAACGCTGTCCTACAGTTCATGCGCTCGACTGGCCAAAACCGAGCACTGCATGGCGAGACGGCGATTTGGAAAAACGACTGGAGATATGCCAACGTGTGATTTCTGCTGCTGCAATGGCGAGAATGAAGGCATCTCTCAAGCTGAGACAACCAGTGAGAACCGTCACCGTGGTGACAGATCAGAATGACGTTCGCGAGGCTGTGCTTGGAATGAAGGGGCTTCTCCTTGAGCAGGTGAACGCTCGGTCACTGGACGTGATAGCACCTTCAGAGTCAAAACGAAGCGTAACAGTGCATGCCGTTCCGAATATGTCAGTGATCGGACCAGAGCTCAAATCGCGAGCTGCAAAAGCGGCTGAGCAGTTGACTCGGATGGATCCTCAGGATCTCAGGGAAAGCCTCTCCCATGGACCAATTGAGCTTGAAGTTGACTCTGAGAAAGTAAGCATCGACAGCAGATACGTAACTTTCAGGGAGGAGACAAAGGAAGAACACCCCGCAGCAGACTTCGACGGAGGCAGAGTATACGTCGACACCACACTATCTGCAGACGAGCTCGCAGATGGCCTCGCACGTGACCTAGTGAGAAGGATACAGCAAATGCGCAAGGAGATGGACCTTAAGGTGGACGCTTTCGTGGACGTTCAGGTCTCTGCTTCAATGCCTGAAGCTGCATCTGCTGTCAAGAGCAGGCGGGACTACATCCGGGGCGAAGTTCGGGCGAAGGGACTGGTGATCGAGCATCGCCAGCCGGCGAAAGCACACGGACAGCTTGTTAGGGAGTGGTCAATAGGCGATGACGAATTCTCGATCGGCCTAAGCAAGCAGAAGCAATCACGTGCAGGCAACCGTATGGCTCGTCGTCACAATCCAAGGGCGTCTCGTAGGCGGCGATGACCTCAGGAACCTATGGGTACACTGGTCTGCATTCGACGTGGGCTGCCACTATCTATCTTTAATTATTATGACCTCGCAGTTGCGCAGTCGAATCGGGGTCTCAGGCGAGATGACGGATCGAAGGCTCACCTATGTGGCAATAGTACTGCTTACAATGGCGGTTGCCTCAGCGATAGTAGGACCGGTTCAGCTGGGGCATGCAGTCTCTTCCTCGAACCTTTCGGTCACTTCCTCGGGAACAGTGCTTGCTGCATCAAGGAATAGCACTCTTGCAATCGAGATTTCGAATGTCGGGAAGTACATGAAGGAGCTAGACGTCGCGTTGACGATACCGCCCCCACTGGTGCTGTTCGGTGACAATCATTGGATTAGATCGTCGTTCGCACCTGGGGACGTGATACGTGCGAATCTCACGATCTTTGCTCCCTCTTCTGCCGCCGGGGCGGCCCTCCAGGGGAGCGTAGTAGCAGTGTACAAGATTGTGGGCGAGACTGTTCCTTCAAGCGAGACACATGCGATCTCGTTTCTAGTCCGCGGTTGGATTGACATCAAAGTCTACGAGATTGAGATCAGCCCTGATCCTGCCCTGCCCGGCAGTGAGATAACAATCTCTGGCAACCTGCTTAATCGTGGCGTTATTGCTGCCATGTATACCAACGTGACCATCATTGCGGATCGGTCTCTGATGGAGGGTTCTGTGAAGCCGACCTATGTAGGCCAAGTGGATCCCAACGCTCCGGCTCCCTTCAGCGTGACTGCCACGGTTGACCCAGCCGCGTCCGAGGGCACACATCAGGCCACAGTTGTCGTCTACTATGAAGATGACCTTCAGTTGGATCACACCGTCACGATACCGGTCAGTTTCACAGTGGTTGCGCAGTTGCCGATGACTCAGACAGCGAGAACAGGCATCACGGATCAGCTGTTATCGAACCAGATCCTGTTCCCTGTACTCGCAGTGATAGTTGTACTTTTGATCGTCGGCATATTCCTGCGTCGAAGACGAAAGACTTCGGAAACCTAGCATGGGACCAGGCGGGCTGTTCGCGTGAGAAGTGGCTCTACATTGGCACTTCGATGAAGAGTCTTTCGAGGAGCTCCTTGTAGCGGTTCCGAATTGTCACTTCTGTTACGTTCGCAATCTCAGCGATCTCGCGCTGTGTCTTCCGTTCGTTTGTCAGTACAGCAGCAATGTAAGTTGCCGCTGCAGCAATCCCTGTCGGGCCTCGACCACTCGTCAACTTCATCTTCGTCGCTGTCTCAAGAATTCGAATCGCCATAGCTTCCGCCTTTCCGGAGATTGTCAGCTT
>JBAVVE010000211.1:0-15443 GCA_049697135.1 Bathyarchaeia archaeon
GCGTCATGTTCACTATGGACCCTACGAACGGCGACGAGTCAGTCGTGATGATAGAAGCGAACTATGGCCTCGGCGAGTACGTAGTCCAAGGCAGAGTAACACCAGACGACTACTATGTAGAAAAGAAGACGCTGAAGATCGTTCGAAGGAATATCCCGATCAAAACAGTGATGCTCATACAGAAACCAGAAGGCGGAACAGAAGAGAAGAACGTACCTGACTCACTGAAGAACCGCCAAGTCATCACAGAAGACGAAGTAGCTGAGCTTGCAAAGTATGCGCTCACGATCGAGCAACACTACAGCAGGCCAATGGATATCGAATGGGGACTCGACAAACAGACCGGCAAGTTACTCATATTACAAGCTCGCCCCGAAACCGTATGGTCACAGAAGAAGGCTCCAACAGAGCGGAAAGGGAACATCGTGACTGAAAGGAAGATACTCGTCAAGGGTCTGCCAGCTTCCCCAGGAATCGCTGCCGGTAAAGTGCACGTTATCCCGTCAAGCGAGCAAGTCAGCGAGTTTCAGGCTGGCGAGATACTTGTTACCGAGATGACTGCGCCCGATTGGGTCCCGGCGATGAAGAAGGCAAAGGCGATCGTCGCAGACAGCGGAGGCATGACCTGCCATGCAGCCATCGTGAGCAGAGAGCTCGGGATACCATGCATTGTAGGGTCCAAGAACGGCACACAAATCCTGAGATCAGGCATGGAGGTCACCGTGGACGCCAAGAGAGGCGTAGTGTACGACGGAATCCTCGAGGAGGCCATGGCTCCACCACAGCAAGTCGCTCTCTCTGCACAGTCCATGGGATTCTCCGAGGTACCGGTGACTGGAACGAAAATCCTTGTCAACCTCGGCGAACCAGAACTGGCTGAGAAGATCGCCCAGCTGCCCGTTGACGGTGTCGGTCTTCTGCGCATGGAGTTCATCGTCAACGACCACATCAGGAAGCATCCAATGTGGTTGATCGAGACGAAGCATCCTGAGGAATTCGTCGACAAACTGGCTGAAGGGCTCGCAACATTCTGCAGAGCCTTCTACCCAAGACCTGTTGTCCTAAGATTCAGCGACTTCAAGACGAATGAGTATGCCAAACTGGAAGGCGGAGAGAAATACGAAAGTGGAATCAAGGAAGCGAATCCCCTGCTCGGATTCAGAGGAGCATGTCGCTACACCGATCCCAAATACGAACCAGCCTTCAGGCTTGAGATTGCGGCAGTAAAGAAGGTCAGGAACGAGATGGCCCTCAAGAACCTGTGGTGCATGATCCCATTCAACCGAACAGTCGAGGAATTCGTCAAGATACGCGAACTTCTCCACCACGAAGGATTGCGACAGAACGAGGACTTCAAACTCTGGATCATGGCCGAGATTCCAAGCAACATACTATTGGCAGATGAATTCTGCAAGGCCGGAGTCGACGGTTTCTCGATCGGCAGCAACGACCTCACCATGCTCATACTCGGCGCGGACAGAGACAACGAGATCCTCGCACCACTTTTCGACGAGAGAAACCTCGCGGTCAAACGTGCGATCAGAAGCCTCGTGGAAACCGCTCACCAGTACGGTAAGACTGTCAGTATCTGCGGACAAGCACCGAGCGTCTACCCAGAATTCGCGAGATTCCTTGTCGAAACAGGAATCGACAGCATCTCAGTCAATCCCGATGTCGTCGTTCAAACACGTAAGCTAGTAGCCCAGGTTGAGCATCGAATACTGCTGGAGAGGCTCACGGGCAGACACTGAAGAAGAGCCGCTTGAGGCGTTGCCGGTAGTCGCATATGGTGGTCTAGGCTACCGGTAGGTGTGGGCATAAGACCGCAACAGGCCGGTCGGAGCTGGAGAGCTCAAAGGGTGGCAGACGATTGTCCTAGAATGAGGACGATACTTTTGTTTTCGCGGGGATCCTGCCGTTCTTTGTTGCGCTATTCCTACTCGCACTGTTTTTCTATTTTGCCGAGGCGACTTGGCACCCGAAGTTCCCGTTCTGCCTCGGGTAGCGGTGCACCCCTCCAGCCACCACTCGGTTTCACCCCCTAGCGAAGTCACCACAACCGGTACCCCCTATAGGGGGGTAGGGGGCTCCGTGAATGTTGAGGACACAGAACATATTCGGGGGGAGCCTACACGCTATTGCCGAAGGTCTTCGCAAGACCCATGTCCAGCGCAAGGTGCCACGTCTGCGGCCGAGAGTCCCAACTCATATCCTCAACTCTCGGCGTATGTGTTGATTGCATTCGTAACAACTACCCCAAGTCTCAACCATACATAATCGGAGCGCACACCAAGGTTCGAAAGAAGTTTGGGCTGCCTGCAACCCCACCACGAGCCGCCAGGGGTGTCCCCTGCACTCTCTGCGCCAATGAGTGCGTGATCGGCAAAGACGAACGAGGGTACTGCGGACTCCGAGCCAATTCTGACGGTGCCTTCGCCTCAGCCTCGAGTCCAAGTGAGGCCGCTCTCTACTGCTATCTGGACCCACAGGTCACAAACTGCTGCGCCGCTTGGTTCTGCCCAGCGGGCACAGGCGCAGGGTATCCAAGATACGCCTGCAAGCCCGGCCCTGAGATCGGATACTACAACTTTGCCATATTCCTCTACGGCTGCAACTTCGACTGCCTGTACTGCCAGAACGCGTCCCACAAGCAACTCGAAGAGGCGCCTCGCTGCAGCGCCGAAACACTCGTCTCGATGACTCTTGAGAACAAGCAGATCTCGTGCTGGTGCTTCTTCGGAGGCTCACCGGAGCCACAGCTTCCATTCGCGCTGTCAGCTTCGAAGGCTGTGCTTGACTCCAAGCCCGAGAACCGAATTCTTAGAGTATGCTTCGAATGGAACGGTGCAGGGAACAAGGTCCTCGTCGAAAGGGCAGCAGAACTCTCATTGAGGAGTGGAGGTAACATCAAGTTCGATGTCAAATGCGGCACAGACTCGCTCAGCAAAGCTCTGAGCGGGGTCTCCAATCGGAGATCGTTTGAGAACTTCGAGATGCTCTTCAACAAGTACGGTCGTCAGCGCCCAGAGTTGCCTCTGCTCACAGCCACAACCCTATTGGTGCCTGGGTACGTGGACGTCCTTGAGGTCGAGAAGATCGCGACCTTTCTCGCTGGTCTGGATAGGGAGATACCATACAGTCTGCTCGTGTTTCATCCAGATTTCATGATGAGTGATCTGCCTGTGACTCCGTATCGTCAGGTACAGGACTGTTACCGTGCGGCGAAGAAACACTTGGCGAGCGTGAACATCGGGAATCTGGCCACGCTCGGGATTAGATCCTGGAACGTCTAGAACCGATCAGCAGGTCTATTGGAGGAGACGATCGAGCACGTTCCGGATCTCCTGTTTCGGAACTGCTCCAACGATGCGTTCAACCTCATTTCCTCCCTGCAATAGCAGCAGCGTTGGGATACCCATTATGCCAAATCGTTCCGTCGTGGAAGGATTCTCATCTGTGTTCAGTTTTCCAAAGATCACTCTGCCCGCATATTCTTCGGCGAGTTCATCGATGACGGGCGTCATCATCATACAGGGGCCACACCAAGGTGCCCAACAGTCAACGACCATCAAGTCATCTCTTTCAACGGCCATATCGAATCCATCATCGGCGAGCGTTATCGGCTGAGTTGTCTCACTGTCTGACTCCATTCGAACTGCCCCGCAATGTTCGTGCATCCTAGTGTGCAGGTTCAAATCCAATAGAAAAGAGTATCCCACGCCTCAGCTTGTGACGGAAAGTCTTCCGTGAAGTTGGCAGTTTCAGCTGTTAGATCAACTCATCATTTGCACGCAGAGTGCACAACACCTTATCCTGTGCCGAGGCTGTGAAGTGACTATGCCGATCAAGTACTTCCCTGCCTCCGACGTGAAATCCCTGACGGACCAATTGATCGAGGCACTAGGGTTCGCTTACATTCCGAAAGAGAGAGTGATTTGTGTTAGAAGCGTCGGATCCAAATCCAGAGGCGCCATCGCCAGAGTCCACTCGTTCCCAAAGGTATGGCAACAAAGCCTCCGCATGAAATGCCACTACACGATCGAGGTCCTCTCAGAACGTTTTGACGATCTCCCGACGACGGAGAAGGAGAAGGTCATAATCCACGAGTTGCTTCACATCCCGAGGAGCTTCGGTGGAGGATTTCGCCACCACAAAGACTGGGTTACCCGACGGAGAGTCGATCGCCTACACGCTGCCCTTGTCACCGAACGCATGAATGACACAAGTAATGGTTAATTCGAGGTCAACTTGTGCAGATCCTCGTACCTCCATGTACGATCTTGATGAAGCGCGTATCATCCAAGAGATCAAGAAACGATCATCACATCGAGTCTTGCTTCAGCTACCGGAAGGGCTCAAACCGCTCGCCGCAAGGCTCGCCAAGAAGCTTCAGGATGAGAGCGGCGCCGAGGTATTCGTCTCAGGAGATCCATGCTACGGCGCCTGTGACCTTGCGCTAGAGCAGATGAAGCAGCTGCATGCTGACCTCTTGATCCATGTTGGTCACGCGGAGATTCCAAGTGAGAGTGCCCGCGATGACATCGTCTACGTTGAGGCAAGATCTGATGAGAAGATAGAGAAACCGGTCGCTGATGCATTGAAGCTACTAGATGCGGAGAGGCGGATCGGTTTGGCAGCATCCGTACAGCACCTACACTTGCTCAAACCGGCGAAGGAGATACTCGAACACGCCGGAAAAACCGTGCGGATAGGGCGAGCATCGGGACGGCTCAAGCATGAAGGGCAGCTTCTTGGATGCGACTATCGGAGTGTTCTCTCAGTCGCGAATGACGTTGACGCGTTCCTGGTGATTGCCGGTGGAGATTTCCATGCGCTCGGAGTGTCACTGGCTACAGGCAAGAGGGTGATCATAGCCGACCCATACCAGCAGACGGCACGAGACGCCGGACCGCTCGTGGACAAGATACTTCGACAGAGATATGCAACCATCACGAAATTCAAGGAGACGAAGAGAGTCGGAGTCATCGTAGGACTGAAGAGCGGCCAGATGAACCTGGCCCTTGCAAGGAAACTGAAGATCCTCCTGGAGCAGGAGGGCAAGGCCTGTATACTGATAGTCTCGTCAGAGCTAGTTCCAGAATCGATGGAGTCGTTCACGGATCTGGACGGGTTTGTGGAAGTAGCATGTCCAAGAATATCGATCGATGACCGAAGCCGCTATCACAAACCTGTAGTCAACCCAGATGAGGCTTTGATCGCTATCGGCAAGAAGAGCTGGGAAGAATACGTCAACCATACCGAAGAAGCAGACAATCGAGCGTCTACTGCAACAGATGCGGCCTCATCCTAGCCCCCGCATTAGACTTGAACAATACACAATCCCCGCGAACATCGCGGCTGACATTGTGTTCCTTGCTGCAGTTGTATACCAAGACATCGCCGGCAAGACCGTAGTGGATCTTGGGACTGGCACAGGCAGACTTGCGATAGGCGCAGCCCTTCTGGGCGCCAGCCAGACTACTGCAATCGACATCGATCCCATCGCGATTGGTGTTGCTCAAGAAAACTCAAGGGCGGCAGAGGTCGATGTCGATTGGGTCGTGGGTAGTCTAGACGTGATCCACGGCAGATTTGACACCGTCATAATGAATCCGCCCTTTGGAACGAAAAAGGCGCATGTTGACAAGGCCTTCCTGAGGAAGGCCATTGGAATCGGACGCATCGTCTATTCGATCCACAAGTCGGCCACGCGAGATCACATCCTGCGGTACTTGAACAGGTGCGGATCCAAGGTGCGCGCAATCCACGAATACACGCTCGACATTCCAAGGATGTTCGAGCACCACAGGAAACGGAGGCATCCCGTCAATGTCGACTGCTACAGGATAGAGACGGCCGTGCCTCGCGACGAGAAGGCCTAGAGATTGCCCCTGCTTATATACGGGCTGTCTCATTATGAACCGAAACTCCAGTAGAGTCAATCCCTAACTCGACGCTACGTGAGAGCAAGCAAGGTTCAATCAGAAATGCCCGCGAGAGATTTTCGAACACCCGCATTTGTCGTTCCGGGGGAGGAACTCTGTGTTGCAGAGGAGTTCATGTCTGGCCCTGGCACATACGAGAGCGGTGGCACCGTTTATTCGGACCTCACTGGGGACCGAGTGGCCGATCTCAACAGCAGAACAGTCAGGGTTATCGCAAAGGTCAGGACACCGACAATGCCCACGGATGGCTCAACAGTGATCGGCCAAGTCACAAATGCCCATGACAAGTCCGCGATAGTAAGCATCTTCAAGGTGGACTCGGAAATCCTCGGCAGACCCTTTACTGGAATTCTCCACATCTCCTCAGCAAGCCCCAGATACGAGCGGAACATGGAAGATGTCTGCAAGACAGGCGACATGATCAAGGCCAAAGTCTTCAACGACAAGAACAGGATCCCGGAACTCACAACGGCAGGGAGAGGACTCGGGGTCATCAGAGCCTACTGCTCAAGATGTGGCAACCTTCTTGTCCTAGTTAATCGAAGGTTGCAGTGTCGTGAATGCGGCAATACGGAGCATAGGCGCTTGGTCGACGACTACGGGGTAGAAGCGAGGTAGGATAGTTGAATCTCAAGGTCTTACAGAGGTCGAAGAATGAGTTGAGGCTCGAAATACAGGGAGAAGGCCATACCTTCTGCAATCTCCTCCAGTACATCTTGTTGCAGGACAAAGGTGTTGAGATAGCAGGATACGACGTTCCGCATCCGCTGATCTTCAATTCGATCTTGTACATACGGACGAAGCGAGAGTCATCTCCCGAGAAGGCGTTGGCACGAGCTCTAACGAGAGTAGGCGAGATGAGTAACGAGTTCTTGGAAAAGCTTGACAAAGCCACCGTCCCCGGCTGAATCAGGCAACTCGCGACTGAGACTAGTCCTGGCAGATTCGAGACTGGCGAAACTCGGAGACGCGTACGTGAACTTCGTCTTCTCCCTCGGCAGATCGAGGGCGCTCCGAGAACCTCAAGGCATCAAAGTCAGCGACAGAATCCTAGCAGAGGCCCTCCGGAGATCAGGACTAAGGCAGGAGCTTCCCCGCCGCACGACTCGTCAGGACTGCGCAAACGCAGTTGAAGCTCTCCTCGTCTTCGGTTATCTCAACAAGTTAGTTACCCTCGAAGAAGCGGTCGATCGGATAGCGGCCTCACCAGATTCCCCCGTCGACGCCTTTGTGAGCCTGATCAAGTCAGTCGCTGAGAAGATCGAGGACGGGAAGTCCAACTCCGCATGATCAAGAAAGAGATACGCGTTCTTGGAATATCATTCACCGAGCCACATGTCAAGGGACCAGCTCCAGTCCAGGTTGTAGGTGTGGTATACAGAGGGAATCGCTGGCTTGAAGGCGTCATGCGTACAACCGTGCCGTTAAAAGTCACTGACGTAACCCCTAGCATAGTCAAGATGATTACTCGTTCCTCTCACTTCCCCCAACTCAGGGTTCTCGCCCTCGACAGGCTAGTTTCAAGATCTGGAAGGTACGTGGACATTCGGGCCCTTAGCAGGAAGACACAGCTTCCCGCCTTGGCTGTTCTCAGACGGAGGATTCCTGCCGAGCCTCTTCGTAAACTACCGAGAGGGTCGGGGAAGCAGACGCTCAAAGCCTTTGCCAAGCTGCCGTGCAGGGAATGGAAGGCAGTGAAGAGGTTCTTTGTGTACTATGTCGGTCTGCGTGAGATGGACCTTGAGCAGCTTCTCGAAGTATGTGCTTCAAGAGAGGGTGTCCCCGAAGCGGCTAGGGTTGCAGGGCTTGCTTCTTCTTCGCTTGAGAAGGTCCTAGTCCCCCATTCGCCCTAGACACTCATGGTTCCAGATGGCATTGCCCGCATTCAGGTACTGCCTTCGGCTAGGCTGAGGCATCGCCCTAGTTCCTTCCTCTGAATGTTTTAATAATGACAGTGAGACTCTCGTGGCGGTTCGGAGAAAATTGAGGTTCTGCCCGAAATGCGGCGCACGGTTGGTGCCCGTCAAGAAGGAAAAGTCGGTCGTACTGAGCTGTCCAAGCTGCGAGTACGAGACTAGGAAGCCAGAGAAGACAATCCAGCCTCTCAAGTCCGAGAAGGAGAACATCATCGTCATCGGCAGAGAGGAACAGAAGATCAGGACCCTGCCTAAGATGAAAGTTGAATGCCCCAAGTGCGGCCACAAGGAGGCCTTCTACTGGCTCGTACAAACTCGAGGCGCCGATGAGTCTTCCACTCAATTCTTCAGATGCGCCAGCTGCGGCAACACCTGGCGAGAGACCTCCTGAAATCTCAGGTTCTACAGTAGACGACGGAAGTACTCGGTGTATTGCAGGAGCTACTGCTCAGACTGCAGCGCAGACCGGATGCGCTCGTATAGAGACTTGACTAGGATCCCAGGTTCCACGCTCATAGTGATAATGTACTCTTGGGTCTTGAAGAACACCAACGTAACTGACTTGTAACGTATCAGCGAATACTGGATACTGCCCAGGTCCTTCTCAAGTCTCTCTGCTGCGCCAAGTATGAAGAGAGGAATCGTCTCAACGAACTCGTCATCTGTCTTCTGCGGGGTGAGCGAATTGATGTCTTCCCTCATGCGCGATTTCAAGAGCTCATACTTTGGCCCCGGGCTCACCACTCCAACGTATCGGATTGCCTTGTCCAAGGAGAATATTCTATCAGCTAGCTCTTGCGGTCTCATACTGTCCGGCAAACCTCACGTGGAATATAAGCAGGGCTTAAGCATAAATCAGTACTTGACCACGTTAGGGCTTGGTAATGTGCGATGTTCAAGGCATCCATCAGTGACGCGCGGCTCTGGAAGAATCTCTTGGCTGCGATCTCGACGTTGATTGAGGAGGCGGACTTCAACGCCACTCCTGAGGGCATCAAGCTGAGATCAATGGATCCATCCCACGTGGCGATGGTCGACTTCGAATGGCAGAAGACTGCTTTCGAGGAATACGTCTGCGAGGAGCCCACGAAGATCAGGGTCAACATCGCCTCAATGTTGAAGCTTCTCAAACGAGTTAGCAGCGAAGAGATCCTTGAGATGCTCTATGATGAGAAGACACGCAAGCTGAACCTCACACTCAAGGGCAAGATGATGCGGAAGTTCACAATGCCAACGCTTGATCCCGCCCAGGAAGAAGTGCCCACCCCAAAGATCACTTTCAATTCAAAAGTGAAGTTGACAGCCTCAATCCTCAGAGACATCATTGATGACGTACAAGCCGTCAGCGACAACGTCAGACTTGAAACCACACCTGAGAAACTCATCGCCGCCGCGACGACCGAACTCAGCAGCGCCCTCATTGAGCTTGACAAGGGAAGCGAGATGCTTCTTGAACTTGAGGTGAAGGAACCCTCGAAGGCAACCTTCAACCTGAACTATCTCTCAGAGATAACCAAGGCAGGCGCTTCGACCTCAGAGATCGTGACAGTCGAATTCTCCAGCAACATGCCGATCAGGCTTGAGTTTGACATACCTCAGCAAGGTCGACTCTCGTACTATCTGGCCCCCAGAATTGAGGCTGAATAGAACCACCTCTAAGACACAAGAGCAAGTCATTCATGTATGGATGCCAGTCGCCCAGCCGACTGGTGGGTCTGCTTGAAAGCGGTCTTGACGAAGCTAGACCATGCAAAGTATCCGTTCACGAACGAGGCATCTGAATACGTCAAGAGCCTGAACATCGACCTCAACGATCTCACCGGCAAGGAATTCTCTTCTGTCTTGGATCTTGCCGAGAAGAGAATCGTCGATGCGTTGACTGCAGGAAAGATCGACGTGGAACTTCACGGTGATGTCGAGATACTTGCATACCCTGCAGCACTGATGTTGATCGCGTTGGCGGGGGATGAGAGGGCTCGGAGGAGATATGCGCTTGGTGAATCGAAGCGTGCCTACGAACTGCTGAGGCAGGAGCCCCCGGATCTACTCCTGCAGGTTGCTGAACATACCTTCGGCTGGAACGCTAGGATCACCAACCGAGAAATCGGGGAGACCCTGTACGAATTCGGCATATCCTATCCAGACTACTTGAGAAACGCCGTGAAGATTCGTGATCCCGACTGGAAGCTCACTAACAGAGTTCTGGAACAAGGATATGTCTACTGTGACAGGGACGAGTTTGCTCGGCTACTGAAAGAGGAGGTCGAAGCGAGAGTACTCTCAAGAATCGTAGGCTACTACGGATCCGTCCCGGAAGCCATAGCCCCTCGAGTTGGGAGAATCAGAAGCCTAGTGCTCGCTAGAGCTCAGATGTATGGTGCAGAGGAGATGCCTAGAGTTGTATTGTCGGCCGCGATGCCTCCGTGCATGAAGGTTCTGCTTTCAAACATCTCTAGCGGGAAACACGTCCCTCACATCGGAAGATTCGCTCTGACATCATTCCTTAGCAACATCGGAGTCACCGACGGAGAGATCATCAAGATGTTCCACACACAAAGCGACTTCAGCGAGAGAATAGCTAGGTACCAGGTCGAGCACATCTCTGGTAGCAGAGGCGGCAAGAAGAAGTATACGCCTCCAAGCTGCAAGACGATGAAAACGCACGGACTATGCATCAACCCTGATGAGATATGCGCCACGATCTCACACCCGCTTTCGTACTACAGAAAGAAGGCAAGAATGATCACTGCCGCAGCGAGAAGACAAAGACCGGTGCAGGCTTCCAAGCCTGTTACTCCCTAGACCTTGGGCTTGGGCCTTGGCCGAACCTGCTCACGATTGGTGATTCAAGTTGAAATCCCCTTCAACAAGATCCTTCTTGCTCGTCTTGCTTCTGGTCGTCCCGGTCGTGCAATCTGTCGCATTTGGTGACGCGAACCGTGTCTTGCCGTTCAGAGTTATCGATCCTTTTCTATCCATCATAGGGCATTCATCGATGGACATCAGTTCGGACACAGTCACGACCATAGTCACGTCGCCAAATCCGCTGACTATGCCTCAGCGAATCATACTTGATTCGCTCGGCGCCATCACCGGGTCACTGGGCACAGTCACCACAGTCCGGGTGCCTTCAGTGTCCCTCGAGGAAATCGCAAGGCTCGATTTCGTCTCCGGGGTATTCCATCCCAGAAGTCTTCGTCCCACTTTGGATGTGAGCGTATCCGAAATCGGGGCGACCTTCGTCTGGCAGAACGTGACCGACTCACGGGACAGACCGGTTGATGGATCAGGAGTACTCATCGGAATAGTGGACACTGGAGTCGATCTTTCTCATCCCGACTTGAGCTTCCCGAATGGCACCTCCAAGGTCTTGTTCCTCTGGGACCAGACGATAACGGGGAAGCCACCGGAAGGTTTCAGCTACGGTATCGAATGCTCTTGGAGCCAGATCAACGCTGGAGAATGCCCTGAAAAGGATACTTACGGCCATGGAACACATGTGGCCTCCATCGCGGCAAGTTCCGGTCTTGCAACAGGCAAATACCAGGGAATCGCTCCTGGAGCAGCTCTCCTGATTGTGAAGAGCGGGGCACCGCTATGCGGCGGTGGAAGCTGGACATTCGACGAGGACTCCATCATTGATGGTCTGCTGTATCTCCTAGAGAAAGCCAGCGCCCTCAAGATGAGGCTGGTAGTGAACCTCAGCCTCGGAGGAAACATAGGTGGACACGACGACACAAGTCCACTTGAGATCGCTCTTGACTATCTCAACGAGCAGGGCGTCATCGTTGTAGTCTCATCTGGGAACGAGGCCGACAACCAAGGTCACGCAACAGGCCTCCTGAGCCATTCCAGCTCGACACGTGTCAACTGGGGCCTACTCGCGGAGGCCGGCAACGCAATTGTGGATGTATGGTACCCGAATGATAGAGAGATCTCTGCGACCCTCGTCACTCCATCAGGAGAACCAGTAAGAGGTCCAACATCCAGTGGCGGAACGGAAACCTCGGACGGCAGAGTCGCAATTGCCTCGTCCACGACAGCAAGAGGAAAGGAGCTGGCCATAGTGGTCCAGGCAGGGGAGACTCTGAAGACCTCTGGGTGGAGCGTGGTCCTGAGTGCAATTGACGATGGTCCTTCTTTCAGGTGGGATGCCTGGGTTGACAGCGATAGTTGTGCATATCCGGCGGTGGCCTTTTCGAGCGGCGAGGGTTACACGATCGACCCAAACGGGACAATCTCGGTTCCAGCCACATCCAACGGCGCCATTGCTGTCGGCGCTTATGTATCGAGGAACTCGTGGACGAACCACCTAGGTAAAGGGGTTCTTGCGGGAGCCTATCATGTGGGAGAGATTGCTTCATTCAGTTCCCGAGGCCCGACGCGAGATGGCCGGACAAAACCAGAGATCTCCGCCCCTGGAATATTCATCTTGGCAGCACGTTCCCTAGACCTTCCCTCAAGTGACGACGATCCCGATCAGTACCACCGTGTCTTGGCCGGGACGAGTATGGCTGCGCCTCATGTTGCGGGCCTGATCGCCTTGATGCTGCAGTATCGCCCTGAGCTGACGGTAAAAGAAGTCAGGTCTCTCCTGATCGAGGGTGCATATCTAGACAATTTCACAGGACTCCCTGAGCTCAACAAGGGGTCGAATGTGTGGGGTTGGGGGAAAGCCGATGCAAGAACCGGGACGGCGTTCTTCAGAGTATCCACCATGTTGCCCCTGCTCCCTTCGATGTTCACCGCCAATCTGACCATAGACAGGCAACGTCGCGGGCTCAACGGGGGAGAGGTTATGACTCTGCGCTTCATGTCCGGTGATGCTCACACATTCCAAGTGAATGGGCAAACCTTCACTGCCAACGCGACACGGTACGTGATTACTGATAGAAGCGATGTCTTCTCCTCTAGCGGTGTGTTCAATCCTAGTGTGCGGATTCAGTATCTGCTCTTGTTGGATTCGCCCTATGGAGTGACTGAAGGCCAAGGTTGGTACGACACAGGAAGCTATGCAATCTTCGTGGTGAACCCGCTGGAGACCTCGAGTGGGTTCAGTCAGATCCTAGGAGTCACTTACTCTTTTGATCATTGGGTTGACGAGCATGGGAACAAGGTGTCGTCAGGACCTCTCGTCATGGATTCGCCTCGCTCACTCAGGGCTGTCTGGAATACTCGTCTGAGTGATTTGCGGCCGTTCTTGTTGGTCGGATTCGCCGCGGCCTTGGTGCTTATCTTAGGATTCAGGCGACGACGAGTGCAGAGACATCAAAGTACAGAACCAAACGAGTCCACGCTTGAGTGACTGCTTGCCTGATCTGGGAACAAGACATTTCTTTGAGCGTTGACAGTGGGCGCACAGACTGGGAGCTGATGCGAGACGGCCTTGGCTAGCCTCCAAGAAAGAGAGCGAATCAGCTACATCAAGCAGGCTTTCTTGCAGTACTACACCAAACAGGGCAAACGGATCAATCTCCCGTCGGAGTTTCGGGCTAGGGAATTCGCTTTTCTCGCATTCGGCGAGAAGTTCATGACACGGCACAAGGCCGTCGCGTCACACGATGAACTAATGAACACAATACAGGCGCTTGTGCCGTCAGACATCTACTATTCAACCGCCTACTATACCAGGCCCGCAGAGGAGATGGAAAGGAAGGGTTGGCTCGGATCTGACCTTGTCTTCGACGTTGATGCAGACCATATCGTAACTTCATGCAAGTCAAGCCATGACCTCTGGCGTTGCACAAGCTGTAGACACACCAAGCAAGGAAAGCCGCCAGTTCAATGCCCCAACTGTGGGAAGACGAAGTTTGAGGAGCGTGCTTGGTTCTGTGATCAATGCCTGAAGGCGGCTAAAGACGAGGTACTGAAGCTGGGTGATTTCCTAACGAAGGATTTCGGAATACCTGAGCAAGAGATGCACATCTTCTTTTCAGGTCACCGAGGCTATCACCTTCACGTGAGGACAGAGGAAGTTCGCAAACTTGACGAGTCACAGAGAAAGGAGATCGTCGACTACGTAATGGGTTTGGGGCTTGACGCATTCTATCAGGGCCTCTACAAGAAACCCCGCGACGCCATCGTAGGGCCACAGCGAGAAGATCCAGGTTGGCGCGGCCGCTTCGCGCGAGAAATCTACAGACTTGTCCTTGAGGGAACGGAAGACGAGTTGGTGGATATTGGGTTCCTACCCCGTCAAGCTCGAAGGATTATTCGCGACAGACCACAACTAGAGGAAGAATGGAAGGGCAAGATACTGTGGGGCGAGTTTGAGGATGCATTCCACATCAAGGACAACACATGGCGAGCCATAATTGAGAGAGCTGTCTCAAAGGGCGCGTTGCCGGCAGAGATTGATACTGTCGTGACGACGGACATCCATCGACTGATCCGTCTTCCCGAAACACTGAATGGGAAGACAGGCCTTCGCGCCATGGCCGTACCGAACCTGGACGCGTTTGATCCGTTCCAAGATCCAATAGCGTTTGAAGGAGAGACAACAGTTCGAGTGACCGAAGCCCCGGCCTTCAGAATGGGAAAGACCACTTATGGGCCGTACACCAATGAGCAGGTTACCCTCCCAGCCGCGGCTGCGATGCTCCTGATCTGCAAAGGCGTAGGTGGACCTGCACAAAAATGAACCGGGATGAACTCTACCGAATCTGGAAAATCGAGAAGAGCGAGAGGGCACTCCAAAAGCTTCCTCAGTCCTTCTACTCCGAAGTCAGCAGGCTACTGAACGATTCTAAAGCGTCCTGCGAAGCAACTGGACATGACCGAACACAGAAGTCCATCTCCGAGAAGGAATTCAAGATACTGCGACGATTAAGCACGGAAATCGCCGAGACACGCATGAAGAAAATTGTTGACGCAGTCTTGTCCCGGCAAGATGTTGCAGCTACCTTGCTTACGCAGCAGGAAGCGGAATTCGCAGAGCAGCTTGCGATACACATAGGTGACTACTACCGGTTCATCGACGGGCTAGTCCAAACCGGGCCAGTTTTGCCCGAAAAGACCACGAGCGAGCCGGCCGAGACAAGGTTAGAGGTCGTGCGTTTCCTCTCGGATTTTCCAGCAATCATCGGAGTCGATCTGAAGACCTACGGCCCTTTCAAAGCAGAAGATATCGCTACACTGCCGGTTGAGAATGCCTCCGCACTGATGAGCCAAGGAGTTGTCAAGCAAGTTCGTTTCTCCGAAGGCATAGCCCCAGCTGTCTAGAAAGCATCGTATTACTCGAATCTGAGATTCGTGAACGACAGATAGAAGATCGCTCCATAATCAGGAGCGTCCTTGTTCGAAGTGAACTGCGGACTTTGGATCCTATGCCTAGCGTCTGGGTTTCTCTTTCTTGCCCTTAAGGAGCGCGTCGAGAGATACTCCGTTGCAGGCATAGACCTTGAACCGGATTCCCGGGATGTCGCCCATGCTCTTGCCCTCGGCGCCTCCGATACCTTCGATCCACACTTCGTCGTGTTCGTCGATGAAGTTGAGGGCGCCGTCGCCGGGCAGGAATGCTGTGATGACTTTGCCGTTCTTTATGAGCTGGACTCGCACACACTTGCGCACGGCACTGTTTGGT
>JBAVVE010000212.1:0-9843 GCA_049697135.1 Bathyarchaeia archaeon
GTTCTCAAGCAGGTGTTGAACAAGCCTCACTTGCGCTCGTGATTGAAAGATGTCTGCTAGCTGAGTCATCGAGATGATCCCTCGGCGGGCACGACTTTCGTTCCAATTCGCTTCCCACGCAAAGCCTTCTCAATGTTGGATGGATCGCGGCCGTCGATGATGGTGACTGGGATTCCGGATATCTGTATGACCCCTAGCGAGAGCGGGTCCATGAGTGCATACTCGCCGGCGCGGAATCCCTGCGTCGAGAGAATCCTCATCAGCTCCCCGACAGAGACCTCATCCAGCCTCTTTGCCTTCGGGTCTTTGTGCGGATCGGCCGTGTAGACACCATCCACATCCGTTGCGTTGACTAGCAGTTCTGCACCGGTTGCCTCCGCCGCCAGCGCGGCGACTCCGTTCGTTGATTGTGCGGGCTGGAATCCACCCGTCACGACAACCAACCCAGATGTCACGTACGTAAGCAGGGCCTCCAAATGCTGAGGTATCTCCGGAAATGCTGCGCCTCTCAGCCCGGCCACAAGGAGCCTAGCATTGGCCCGTGAGACGTGAATGCCCACTTGATCGCAGATCGCCTCCGAAGCGCCCAGCTCCCTGGCAGCAGCGATATACTTGCGGGAGATCGGTCCGCCACCGGTCACAACTACTAGCTTGTTCTTTCGAGAGAATGTCCTGATGACTTCCACGTAGCGGCCGATCTTCGCTCCGGAGAGCTCCGGGTCAAATGCAAATCCGCCGAGCTTCAGAACAACCTTCGACATTTGTCAACCCAAGACGGTTCTGGCAAATGCCGTATGTATGACTTGTGTAGCGCACAGGCGAGCAACACTCCTCGTTTCTGCTTACTTTCAGCAATTCCGGTTTCCGCACCACCTATAATAGCCAGACCTCCGAACGCATGAGGCTACAGGAGTGGAAACTAGTGTCTCTGGGCGACTCGGTCTCCCGCTTCAAACTGAAGCGGACTCTGGAGACGCTGGCTTCCAAGGAAGGAAGAGGGACTGAACTGATCAGTCTGTACGTTCCTCCCGACAGAAGGATACACGAGGTCATGAACAACCTCCGAGAGGAATATGGTACAGCATCAAACATCAAGTCCCGAGTTACCCGAAAGAACGTACAAGAAGCAATAGAGAAAGTACAGCAGAGATTGAAGCTCTTCAAGACTCCTCCGCCGAATGGCCTTGTGATATTCTGCGGGGCGATTCCTTATGGCGCTCCCGGGAACGAGAAGATGGAGATCTACACGCTAGAACCGCCTGAGAAGATCAACGTGTACTTCTATCGTTGCGACAGCCACTTCCACCTAGAGCCTCTTTTCGACATGTTGCGTGAGAAGGACACGTATGGCGTTCTGGTTCTCGATTCGAGTGAAGCGATCCTTGGAACTTTGCGCGGTCAGAAGATGAACGTTCTCAAGGAGTTCACATCGGGGATACCTGGAAAGCATCGCGCGGGAGGTCAGTCTGCTAGAAGGTTCGAGAGAATAAGAGAAGCAGCCATAAATGACTACTTCAAGCGAGTCGGTCGGCATACGAACGAAATGCTGGGGCAGATCAGCGATCTTCGCGGTGTGATCATAGGAGGACCTGGCCCGACCAAGCATGATTTCGAGGAAGGCGAATACCTGAACTACGTGCTCAAGCAGAAGATCATTGCAACCATCGATACGTCATACGTTTCTGAGACCGGCCAGGACGAGGTCGCCGATAGGAGTCAAGACCTCCTCAAAGGTGTCCGCTACGTGGAGGACAAAAAGATCGTTCAGAAGTTTCTCTATGAACTTGGCCACGACACTGGACTTGCGTCCTATGGGGAGACACAGGTGCGAAAGCACCTCAACGCAGGCTTGGTGGACGTACTGCTCCTTTCGGAGAAGTTGGATAGGCTCCATGTTTTCGTGAAATGCAAGACCTGCGGACATCTTGAAGACTCACTGCTTTCTCGCTCAGGACTCACGAAGTTCGAACAGGAACTGCTTCCGAAACCATGCACCAAGTGTGGCAACACGACCTTAGCGGTCGATAACACCCAGAACCTTCTCGACGAGTTCGTGGAGATCGCCGAAAAGGGCTCAATCAACCTGCAGATGATCTCTACAGAGACTGATGAGGGCGTAATGCTGCTTGAATCCTTTGGCGGTATCGCTGCGATATTGAGATACAGACCGTCCGGATAATCGATAGGTGTCTTCCGATAGTACCAGACAGTGCGTGTGTCGGTCTAGAGGGCATACCTTACTTTCCGGAACTTCCCAGCCAATGCAACTACCCTCTTCTTCGCAACACGTGGAGCCTGTTGCCCGGATACAATCTCGCCGATGATCTCTCCGACTTCGTTCATGTCCTTCTCTCGCATTCCTCTGCGAGTCATCTCGCTTGTCCCTAGTCGGATTCCTCTGTCAACAATCACGTTTGCCTCCTGTAGTCTGTCAGGTATGTGTTCTCCATCTTTCAGTCGGTCCATGTCCAACAGGACCTGATGAGATGCCGTGTACCCGTAGTCTCTGCATCGTACCGGAACGCCAGCGCCGTCAAGTGCTTCAGCAAGCGCACGACTGTTCCGGATGACCTGATTGGCGTATTGTCGACCGAACTTCTTCATCTCGAGAAGTGCATATGCGAGTGCGGCGATTCGGTTCCAATGGGCGTTGTCCATGATGGCTGGAAAGATCGTCTGCTTGATTTTCTCTCCTTCTGGGCCGAAGGCCACGATCATTCCCCCCTGGGGACCGAAGAAGCTCTTGTGTGTCGAGCCAATCAGAATCCTTGCACCCTCGCGTAGAGGCTGCTGGAATGCGCCTCCTGCAATCAGCCCGAGAACATGTGAGCCGTCATAGGCCAGTGTTGCTCCCGTCTCAACGCATGCCTTGGCAATGGGTTCGACCGGGTGAGGAAAGAGGATAAAACTGGCGCCCAAGACGACCAGTCTTGGGGTCTTTTCGCTGATCAGTTCAACCGTTTCTTCCGTCTTGATGTTCCACCGGTCCTTGTCGAATGGGAAGTCGATGTTCTCGAGGCCATGTATCTTCGGGTAGCCAATTCTGGAGATTCCGGGGTATCCGCCGTAGTCTGTGCTCATTGTCATTATCCTGTCACCTGGGCGAGTAAATGTTGACAGTAGGGTCATGTCGGTGATGTGTCCGGACAGTGGCGTCACGTCGGCCCATTCTGACCCAAACACTTCGCAGGCAAGTTGCCTAGCAGTTTCTTCGACTTTGTCAGTGGACTCTGCTCCAAGGTAGAAGTGGTCAGGTGCCGTGTAGCGATGACCCAGGTCGCAACCCAAGATCCTGCGAACGGTAGGACTTGTAGCATTCTCGGAGGCTATGAGATTGAGACACTGCTCTGTTCTCCATCGCTCATGTTTCGCGACTGTGCGTTTCAAGTCCGCTGCCAATCAGGCTCCCTCATGTATTACCGTGATCCCACTATGCTGGTGAGACGCCCTACCTTCTTACAGGCGACCTAAAACGGTGTTCCCGAAGGTGCGTACAGCAACGAGCGTCCCCGGGAAAGCTGACGAACCTGAGAAGTGCTGTAATCTTCGGGCTTAGATTCGTTTGTAGATTCCTCCTTCGCCTGTGCCCTGCTTGATTTCGGCTTCGATCTGTCTCAGCAGAAGTATGCGCTTGAACGTGGGCGGGTGTGTGGAAAACGCCTCATTCACTCCCGTCCAAGTTGATCGGGCTTCTTTCTCCATCGCGAGTTGGAGTTCTCTCTCATCAAGGACTCCATCGTGGTCCAGATCGTACTCACTTCGCCTCTCCAGGATGCCCTCGACTTCATTCTTGGCCAGAGCGGGGTCTGAGATGTAGAGTGCTCTGACACCTTGGACACTCTCGGGGCGAATCGAAAGCCCATAGGCGATCTTTGTAAGCGCACTCTCAAGGCTTCTCGGAGAGCCAGTCAAGTAGCCGGAGTAGACATCCGCGAAGTGCTCTCTAAGCCGGCTTAGCCTGAGAACGAGAAGTTGAGCGATAAAGTATACAGCAAGTGCGACAACCCCTGCGAGAGCGAGGTATCCTGCGCTCTTGTCTCGGTCACGTGAACCCGTGCCCATGAACATGGTGCTCCTGGCAATCATGTAGGCGAGCAGAGGTATCGCGGAAAGAACGGTCATCACTATGGAATCACGGTGCTTTATGTGTCCCAGCTCGTGAGCGATCACGCCTCTGACTTCATCCTCATTGAGTTGCCTGAGCAGACCCTCATGCACGGCGAGCGTCATGTTTGAAGATGAATTCCCGAACACGAAAGCATTTGGTGCTGGACTTGGAACTATGGCAAGCTTGGGCATTGCAACGCTGCTGCTGGTGGCAAGCTCTTTGACGGTGTTCTCGAGCCAGGGGTATTGTCCGGGCTGAAGATACTGAAGTCTCGTCGACCATGCGACGATCGACGGACTAATCAAGAACTGAATACCCAAGAAGATCAGCGCAAGCACAAACGAACCTAGAAGCGTGGCAAAAGGAGAGAGATTCATGTCGGTTGCTGCGCTGTAGAGTAGCGATACTGCCCCAAGGAACCCGACAAAGACTACCAGTGTCACGATGATTGTAGCCAGCATCGTTGTCCGAAGCTGAGTCAAGCTTGCCATCCATCTCACGTGCGGGGCATAGGCTTGACAGATCATCAACTAAAACCTAACGCTGCATGGAAAGCAAGCAAGTGACCGTGTGCTTGTGAGCATCCATTGGTTGGTTGTTCCGATTCGTGCCTCATGAAATGGGATGCCTTTCCTACTTGACAACAGGCTCGCACAGGGAGCGATTGGGGTCGAGTTCACCATTCTACTTTCTACGTTTCCCAAAGTAGAATGCTGCCGCGGCAATAACCATCACGACTGCGATGCTTACCGCCACCAGCAATTGAGCGCTTGGCAATCCAGTCGTGGATTGTGGTGATGTTGTGGTCGGGCTCTCGATTTCAAGAATGCTCGTGACCTCACTCGCTGATGTCGTCGTTGCAGTGCCGGTTATGGTCGCGGCGGGGGTCATCGGAACAACTCTGGCCTCGGAGAGCCTCAGAGCGATGAGCACAGTCAGCTTCGCCGTCTCGAGCAGATTGCTCTTCGACACATGATTGACATCGTCAGCTGGTGTGTGATAGGCGTCATCTGGCCAATAGATAAACATCAGGCTCTGCACATCCCTCTCCATGAAGGGCACGTGATCGCTTCCTCCGGACATTCCCTCGATGTCGAGGGAGATGCCAAGCTCCTTCGCGCTTTCTGTCATGACCGAACCGAGGGGTCCGTGAGTTGCGGAGATCTCAGCGAGCAAGTGCTGCCCGTATCCGACCATGTCCAAATTGAGATAGGCGATCGTCCCTTCGAGTGGAAAATAGGGATGACTCACATATGCATAGGCGCCATAGAATCCTTCCTCCTCACCGCTCCAAGCCGCAAAGAGCACTGACCACCTCGGCCTTGCAGAGAATGAGAAAACTCGGGCGACTTCCAGCATGACTGCGACACCTGAGGCGTCGTCGTTCGCTCCATGATAGATGCTTCTGTCTACATCCTTTCCCCAGTGATCGTAGTGTGCTCCTACGATCACGACACGCCTTGAAGCCTCAAGGTCGGAACCCGGGATAAATGCAAGGACGTTGTACGCCGATGCATACTCTGTGAACGTCACCTTCACTGAGACCTGAAGCTGATTGCCTGTCACAAAGGATTGTGGCGTTGGGCCCTGGTTGATCTTCTGCTGAAGCGACGACAAACCGAAACCGCTGTCTCTGAGCAGAGTATTGGCGAACTCCTGGCTGCCTCCCAGTATCGTAAGCTTTGTGAAGACCGTCCAGCAACACCCACATCTTCGTCTCTCGAGATAGTGCGGCGTAGGTTCAGTCGGATCGTCGACCAGAATCAGACCTGCGGCACCGTGCCTGAACGCGTTCTCTGCTTTCGAATATGGGGACCCATAATCATCTTGCTCGAATCGGAATGAGGGCGGTGTTCCTAAGATGACCAGCGCAATCTTGCCGCGAGCAGAGATGCCTGCGTAATCGTCATAGCTCGAATCATATGTCGTTATCCCGTAGCCGGCGAACAGAACCTCCGCGGAGTAGTCTCCTCCGCCGCTTCCCGGAATCACGTTGAAGTCTCCCCTGTACCCGAAAACGCTCAAGACAGTGCCGTTGCTGCCAGCCAAAGCGAGGCTTGGCGTCTGGGCAAGGTCCCACAATGGCATCGTGAACATGCTCTTGTAGGATCCAACCGTGCCTACAGGTTTCAGGCCGATTAAGCTGAAGTAATCTGCAATGTAGCCGGATGCAAGGTCGGCACCTTGAGTGCCCGCCCTTCTACCTTCAAAACTATCTCCTGCCAGTTGCTCAACGAACTTCCAAGCCCTGTTCGCGTCTAGCTGACCCAGCACGGAAAGATAGCCAGAGTCCACACTTGCATTTGGAATCGGAACTAGAACAGATGCAGTCGCTAGGACTATCACTACCCAGGGTACAATGCGGCGAACTCGGACCGATACTAGCCCCAACGCGCAATTCCCCGCATAGTGTGTGGCTGTTGTACGTTGCTTGGTCTTGAGTCACATGCCGCTATCTCGTAGCTTGCGAACACAATCTGAGAGAGACCTAGCCATCTGTCAGCCTTAGCAGAAATTCTCGGTTCCGCAGATCTCGCACTTCCATTTGTAGACCATTTTTCCGTCTTTCAGTAGTAGCTCAGCGTCTGTGCCGTATTGCTTCTGGCATTTGGGGCACCAGAAGTGTGACATTCCCGGCGACTTCCATGTCATGACAGACAACCCCTGAAGTAGAATGAATAGCTGACCTTGTCTCGGGGCGACCGAACTCCGAAGACCGGGCCATTCTACCGAAGTGTGATAACATGGCTTATATTCGTACCGTCCGGTAATCTGCCGATCTACCGGCTGCTTGGGCGAGGAAAACTAGATGGCACTTGGCTCTTGGAGTCTCCTAGCGATCTTCGAGCTCGTGATCTTCATCACCACTTTTCCCCTGCTCGCGTTCGGCTGGTTGATGGGCGCCAAAGGAAAGAATCCAATCAGGGACGCGCCTTTCGAGTCCGGCCAGACACGCCTCGGCGAGGCAAGACTGCGCTACATGATGCAGTACTACCCGTACCTGATCATGTATGTCGCCTTCGATGTCGTCGCGATGTTCCTCTTCACATGGGGACTTGCCTTTGCTTCCTTACCGTTCGCTCAGGGCTACCTGTTCCTCGTCTTTGTGGCTATTCTCGCGGTGCCGTTGGGGTACGCCTTGTACCTTTCTGGTAGACGGGATCTATGGTGACACAATTGCAGGGGCTACCAGGACTTCAAGAGTTGATCAACTCGGTCCTGAAGATCATAACATCACGGACTTTCCTTGAGATAGTTGTCTTCCCGGGTTTTCTGAATGTCCTGCTGAGCGCGGCGTTTCTGACTTGGCTAGAAAGGAAAGTGATCGCTCGTGTTCAGCTGAGAATAGGCCCACTGTACGCGGGTATGTGGGGCATTCTCCAACCGATAGCAGATGGCATCAAGCTTCTGTTCAAGGAGATGATCCTTCCTGAACTTGCTGATGCGAAACTGCTCATGCTGTGCGCCCTTGGCCTCATGATGCTTGCTGCCGCACCTATCGTGGCGATTCCGTTTGGTGAAGGGCTTGTTATTGCTAATATGGACGTAGGCCTGGTCTTTGTCTTCGCTGTGCTGTCGCTCTTTCCGAGCGTTGTCCTGCTGATCGGATGGGGCAGCAATAGCAAGTACTCATTTCTGGGCGGATTGAGATCACTCTTTCAGCAGGTCGCCTATGAGATTCCCATGTGGCTATCGGTCCTGGGCATAGTGATGCTCACAGGGACATTGAACCTGACCGAAATCGTCAGAGCTCAACAGAAGGTATGGTTCGTCATACCGCAGATCTTGGGCTTTGCAGCCTTCTTCACGGCAGCCCTCGCTGAGCTTGAGAGAACGCCGTTCGATTTGCCGGAGGCGGAGACTGAACTCGTAATGGGATGGATGACTGAACTGTCGGGTGCCGCGTTCATGGTGGGGTTCCTGGCGATGTACACGAAACTGTACGTAATGTCCGCTTTGATCACGACGCTGTTCCTTGGAGGGTGGTCCGGCCCTTCGATCGTACCTGAGCCACTGTGGGTTGTCTTGAAGACGTTTCTCGTCGCGGGCGTCATTGTGATTATCCGGGGGACGTTTCCGCGTGTGAGAGTCGACATCCTCCTTAGAACTGGCTGGACGAGGCTACTCCTACTTGCGCTTGCCAATGTCTTTGTGACTGTGATCATGATTTGGCTAGGTTTTGGCTGGGTCTGGAGGGTGTAGCGATGCCAGACATCATGTTCCTTGCGCTAAGTGCCCTGATTGTCGCGTCGGCAGTTTTCGCTCTTGAAGCGAAAGAATTGATCTATGGCGCGATCGGATTGGGCATGTCCCTGATCGGTGTAGCGGGCCTCTTCATACTTCTCGGCGCTGAGTACCTTGCGATGTTTCAAATCGCCGTTTATGTCGGAGCAGTTGTGGTGCTGATCCTATTTACGATCATGCTTGTTCGCAGAGAGTCGGGCAGAATTGTGGACGAAGAAGAACCGACCAGCTTTGGCCGTGCAGGCACCTATGTCGCGGCCCTAGTCGCTCTGGCAGTCGGGGGAGCAGTGATACTTCTCGCACCAATATCGCCGGCCGCACCAGAGTTCTACCGGGTGCAACTGCAGGAGCTAGGCAGGTCTCTAGCCTCGTCCTACGCTGTCGCCCTTGTCATCCTTGGGCTTGTCATTGGCGCAACTGTTGTTGGCGGACTGACTCTGGTGAAGATCGAGCGGGAGGAGAAGCCAAGTGGAACCGCTCAGTAGCTACATCATACTCTCATCCGCTATGCTTGGAATCGGCATCTACGGTCTCGTCTCGAAACGCAATGCGATCCGCCTACTCTTCTCGATCGAGCTGATAGTAAACGCAGCGAACATCAACTTTGTTGCCTTCGCAAGATATTCCAACCCGCCAATCCTGAGCGGGTGGAACATTGTCTTCTACTCGATCGCTGCAGCCGCCATGGAAGCAACTGTCGGGCTAGCATTGATATTGGTCGCGTTCAGACTTAACGGAACAATCGACGTTCGAAAGCTCAACCGCCTGAAGGGGTAACTCATGATTCCCTTACTCTTTGCAGCTGTCGCTTTGCTGTTGCTATTCGTGCCGGTAGTTTGGTTTCTGTCGCGGCGGTTCAAGATGCAGGTGGGTTGGATCGCCATGATTCCGCTTGCCCTGTCGACATTGTTGGTGCTCCTTTCGGCTTGGTCCGGACACGTGGAGGAGGAATTTCGGTGGGAACCGATCGGGTATTTCGGCTTCAGGGCCGACGGGCTCAGCATCCCAATCGTTTTCGCGGTAGCTCTCCTATGTGGTGTCATCTCAGTCTACTCAATGCCGTACATGATTCATCGGCTGGAAGGGGAATCGAAGGACTCCGGTCTGTACTTTGCGTTGTATTTGCTCTACTCGGCGGGGATGATTGGCGCCGTACTCGCCACGAACCTGATCGAGTTCTACCTGTTCTTTGAGTTGATGCTTATTCCATCGTATTTTCTGATTGCCCGTTGGGGGTATGGGGATCGCGACAGGATCTCGTTCATGTATTTCATGTGGACTCATGTGGGAGCACTCTTGCTCCTGGCCGGAATCCTCATACTATGGTCCGTCACCGGAACGTTCGATCTTTCAGCATTGGCCAACGCCGTGATTCCGCAGCCGTACAGGTTCTGGATCACGATCACAATTCTCGTGGGTCTACTCGTGAAGATGGCGGTGTTTGGAGTTCACATTTGGCTCCCGCACGCCCATGCCGAAGCGCCTACGCC
>JBAVVE010000213.1:0-6793 GCA_049697135.1 Bathyarchaeia archaeon
ATGCGGAACAGTGATCGAGTGACTGTCCTCAAGTTGGGCAAGCTGAGTGGAACAAAGAAGACCTCTGAGACGAATGGGGAAGAACTCGTCAGGATGATGATTGGTCCTGAAGTCCCGGTCTTGCCGAAAGTTCGGCCCGCCACGAAAGGCAAAGTCGCACTTGAAATCAAAGAGCTGTGCGTCTTGGGCGGAGAAGGAGAACCTGCAGTCAGGGGGGCCTCACTGGATGTGCATGAGGGTGAGATCTTGGGCGTCGCTGGCGTGGCAGGAAATGGTCAGACCGAACTTGTGGAAGCGATAACCGGGCTACGCAAAGTCATCGGCGGGAAGATAACGCTCTTCGGTCAAGACGTGACCAACCGTTCGCCCAAAGAAATCGCAATGCTCGGAGTCAGCCACATTCCAGACGAACGGAGGAGGACAGGCACAGCAGAGGGGCTTCCTCTAATGGAGAACCTGATGATGAAGGACTATCGAATCTCTCCCTTCTCTAGGGCCGGCTTCCTCAATCTCTCAGCTATCAGGAAACACTGTGAGAAGCTCGTGTCAGAGTTCGAGATCTTGACCCCAGATCTGGACAAGACTGAGGCGAGAATACTCTCGGGTGGAAACATCCAGAGGATGATTCTCGCGAGAGAGCTGTGGAAGGAACCACGCCTAGTGGTCGCCTCTCATCCGACATACGGATTGGACCTGCGGGCCATCGAACACACGCACCGGCTTTTGTTGAGGCTCAGGGAGAAAGGCTCAGCAGTTCTACTTGTGTCAGAAGATCTAGATGAGATCATGGCGTTGAGCGACAGAATCGCAGTCATGTTCAACGGCAAGATACTAGGAATCAAGGAATCAGGAAAGACAAACATGCAAGAAATCGGCCTAATGATGGCCGGCATAGCGAGCTAGGAGGCCACACATGTATATTCTGCTTCCGGACGTCTGATTCATCTTAAATATGACCTGACCGGACTCAAGTCACGCTATAGGCTCTAAGCCTATGGAGGTTGTAAAAAAACTTGAGTAGGACATCTAACATTCTACGACATCTGACCAACAAGAGAGCAATCACACGAGCTCAGGCAACAATCGTAGTTGCAGTTGTTGTCATAGCGGTTCTAGGTGCTGCCGCTTGGTACTTCATGACTCCTCCACCGGCTCCAGTCAAGAAGATCGCAGTCGTTTCTGACATTGGCGGACGAGGCGACTTATCTTTCAACGACATGGGATTCAAGGGCGGAGATGAGGCTGCGAAGGCCTTCGGAGTACAAATGGTCGAACTGATCAGCAAATCAGAAGCAGACTACGTACCGAACCTTGAGACCGCAGCAAAAGACAAAGACGTCATTCTGACTGTTGGCATCGGCTTCTTGCTGACCGACGCAATGATAGATGTTGCGACCAGATATCCTGACAAGGACTTCGCTATCATTGACGGCTATGTTCCTGACATGCCAAACGTGATGAGCATACTCTATGAGGAGCAGAAAGGAAGCGCTATCGTCGGTGCCCTCGCCGCGTTGGTAGCTGCAAACTATGGTTACTCACACATCGGAGTTGTCCTAGGCATCGAGATTCCTGTGCTTTGGAAATTCGAGATAGGGTACAAGTGGGGCGCAGACTGGGCACTGAAGTGGTACGAGACGAAATTCGGCAAACCAGCACCAGTGATCGGAGACACTCCGGTAAAGGAGAGAGTCCTCTGGACCTACACAGGTACATTCAGTGACATTACCAAGGGCTACGAGGCCGCAAAGGCCCAGATCGCTCAGGACGCCGTTGCAGTGTACAACGTGGCCGGCCCGCTTGGCCTTGGTCTGAACCAGGCTGTACAGGAGTACGCGACTCCCAGAGGCCTGACCCAAGGACCACCATTCTGGATCGGAGTCGACGCCAACCAGGACTGGCTGAACCCTGGCTTCGTCCTCGCCAGCATGATGAAGCGTGTTGACAGAGGAGTCTACTTCGCCACCCAGCTCGTCATCGAGGGCAAGTTCAGGCAAGTCGTAGCTGACAACAAGGGAATTGTGATTCTAGGAATAGGAACCACAATTTCGGGCGTCGAAATAACAGGTATATCGGTCAGCACACTCGCCGATCTGGACGAGTTCATCCAGATGGGCGTCAACGCAGAGCAGTTAACTGGAAAGAAAGTACTTCCAATGTCTCCGGACGAGATCAAGTCCAAGGTCAGTGCAATGAGAAGCAGTATTCCCAGCTGGGTCTGGGACGCAGCAGCAGAACTGGAGAATGCGATTCGTAGCGACCCGAACCTCGTTCCATACGCAGGGACACAAGAAGTCGTAGACCAATGGAGGGCCATACTCGGATAGTGGCCCTCATCCCTTCCTTTTTTTAGAGTACTTGTGCAACACAACAGACCAGACTCAGTTTCCAAATCAGGTTCAAGAAAGGAAAGCCTCGATGCTTACCCAGACGAGCAACCGTTTAGCTGCATTCATTCGCCCAATAACGGAATCCGCAGTAGCCGTAGCGATAGGACTCATCGTGGGAGCCTTCCTCATGCTGGCTTTCGGGTATGATCCAATCCGCGCATATGCTGCCATGTTCGTTGGCGCCTTCGGCAGCACAGGAGGAATCCTGGAATCCTTGGCTTTTGCCACTCCTCTAATGGCGACTGCGATCACCTTCGCTGTTGGTGTCAGAGCCTCTCTCTTCAACATAGGAGCGGAAGGTCAGATGTACATTGGCGCCATGGCTGCGACAATCGTAGGCGGCACTATCTTGATGCCTGCTGGTGTTCATCCAATAGTTGCCACAATCGTCGCTATGTGTTGTGGAGCTCTTTGGGCATTACCCGCAGCTGTGCTGAAGGTCTGGAGAGGAGTGCATGAGGTCGTCTCCACGATCATGCTGAACTGGATCGCTTTCTGGTTCGTGACCTTCCTCATACGGACCTACTTCGGGGAACCCGGTAGAGCCGAACGGGCAATACCCGCTGTGCCCACAGCGCGTTACCCAGTGATTGGAGGGACACTGACTGCAGTGATTTTCGTTGTGGTCATCTTCTGTATTGCAGTCACGATCCTTCTTTGGCGCACCGGGATAGGTTTTGAGCTTAGACTCGTTGGAGACAACCCTGAAGCCGCCAAGTATGCGGGAGCCAGCGGTAGCCGAGCCATCCTCACGAGTTTTCTCGTAGGCGGTTTGGCGGCAGGGCTGGCGGGAGCAAGCCAGATTCTTGGGCGACCTCCCTCATGGACTCTCTACGCAACACTAGGCAACCTTACGAACTTGGGCTTCGACGGCATCGGGGTCGCCCTGATCGGAATGAATCATCCTATTGGCGGTATTTTTGCTGCCATATTCTACGGTGGCCTAGCCCACGGAGGCAGGTTCATGGAATACAATGTGGGTGTGGCCTCAGAACTGGTCGACGCAATCAACGGCATAATTGTGATCGCGTTGGCAATGCCAGAAGTGATTGCAATTATCAGGAGGCGACGTGAATCGTGAAGTCAATACGTAGATTTCAATGGTATCTGATCACAGCCATCATCACGGTTGCTGTCATGTTCATCATTTCACTTGCTGGATTCGAGCCATTTGGCCTGATAGAGACCGGATTGCTGGCGATGACACCTCTGGCGCTCGCAGCAGTTGGTGAGTGTCTGAACGAGCAGGCCGGCACAGTCAATGTGGGGATGGAAGGAATCTTTCTGATCACTGCAGTTCTCGGTGTCTATTGGGCGGAGATCTTCGATAGCGGGCTCTACGGGCTCCTCCTTGGGTCCGCAACCGGCGCCTTGATCGGCCTAGTGTTTGGGCTGGCATGTGTCCATGGGAAAGCCAACCAAGTAATCGCTGGCATGGGATTGAACATAATGGCACTTGGGCTAGGCCCGTACCTGCTCATGTCCATCTGGGCATTCCCAGGAATTCATGTCTTCCCTCGCGCATTGATGCTGCAGCCTCTGCGCTTCATGATAGGGGACATATACTTCGGCATCAGCGCAGTGACAATTGCCGCGATAGTAATCGCCGTCCTGGCCTATCTACTACTGCACAGAACCTTGTTGGGCATCAGAATACGTGCTGCGGGCGAGAACCCCATCGCGGTTGACGTTGCAGGCGTGAATGTAGGCCACATCAGGTTGCTGATGTGCGTTATCGGTGGGGCGCTTGCCGGGCTAGGCGGAGCTTTCATGCCATTAGCATGGTTTGGAGGCGTTGTCAAGGAGATCTCAGCAGGGAGAGGCTTCATAGCCTTGGCCGCGGTTGTATTCGCAGGTCTCAATCCATTGCTGGCATTGGCGGCAGCGTTCATATTTGGCTTCTCAGAGGGCGTAGCATTCACCGTTGTAGTCTCTCCGGGAGTGAAGGAGATAATCCCCTTCTATTTCGTCCAGATGGCCCCATATGTCGTCACACTCCTCATTCTCGTTGCTGCGATTGGTGGGAAGAAATTCCCACGTGCGTTGGGTAAACCCTACGTGAGAGAGTAGTCGAACCAGACTGTCATCCATTCTAGGTTCAGGCAGAGCTCTACAGGGTCATTGTCGAGAGTCCCTGCTAGGGAAGTGAATACACCACTCTCTTCTCGACCGTTCTCCTCTTCCCTTCAGGCCATAACACGAGTGGGATATACGTGGATGACGAGCGACCATAATGCGTAATGTTGTCAGACGCGCAAGCGTCGCAACTCGTGACAAGGCCGCCAATGATCCGGTTGCAGTTCTTACAGAACGAGTAGATTCTGGAATATGTGATGAATCTAAGCCCACTCGCCGCTGATTGGTGAGTAAGCGTCAGGAGCATGTCAGACGCAGTTTTGGGATCTACTGAAACTGTGGCTAGATGGCCCCCTGGAGTCGAAGTCTGCACTAGTCCTTCAATTGCGAGTCTTTCGTCAAGTGAGATCTTTGAAGTCAAGGGCACAGCCGGCAGGTCCGTGTAGAACGGGTAATTTCGCCCGCCCTGAGCCGACACGGTGCTCTTGCCGTATTGTTCAACGTCAAGTCCAGCTAGTCTAGAGGTGGCGTCATCTCCAGGTCTCTCGGATACCAGGAAGCGCATGCCAAGGTTCTCTGAGGCAACTTCGCTTTGTTTCTTCAGTTCTTGAAGGATCTTCTCCCCGAAGACCAACGAATCCTTCCTCAACTCGCTCCCTGTATGCGCGATGGAGGCTTCATTCAGCCCCAGGGGCGCGATCGCGTAGCTAGCCATTTTCTCTCGGAAGTACGGAGTGCTTTGCCCGGATCCAAACAACAACGGTAGGATGGGTTGCTTCAGGCGATCGATCATGAACTTTCTCTTGATCTTGAAGGCCTCGAGGATCAGATCAAATGCCCCGGCGATCGACTTCAGGAATCGGTCATCATCTCTTCGCGCTTCATAGGCCATCCTTGGCAAGTTGAGAAAGATCGTTGCCATGCAACCTGTTCTGTAGCAGTCAGACTCCCACTGCTTACCCCAATCATCTGAAAGCCTCAGACCTGTCGCCGTGTAGCAGTCACGTGATCCATTCCGAAGTAATGCTATGTACGGGAGTGCTCGGGCCGTAGCCATGTCATGAGTTCTGACAACGCGGGAGCGAGCATCATCGTCTCTTTCAGTCGAGTCTCGAAGCTTGAAGATAAGCCTCGGGTTGGCCAGCGGGCTGATGGTGGATTCCTGAGAAGCTGCTTCTAGCAAGGCGTCAAGAATCACTCCTGCTTCTTCGCCGTAGTCACCATAGATTCCAACAGTCCTTCCTCCCGGGCCGACAGCCTCAATGTTCTCTAGGAACTCGGGTACCGTGTACTCAAGTCCAATAGACATCCCGGGCTGACCTGCGCCCGTCGAGTAACTCTGCCCGACCGACGAAAGAAAGAGTTCGAGCGATTCTCTCACTGCGTCCTCAGGTGTATCCTCCACATAGGGGGCCAAGAACACGTTGAAGAGATCGAAACCTTGCTCTCCTGAAATCTCCGCTGTTCCAAGACGATAGACATTTTGTATCATTGCCAAGGCGGCGTTGAAGCTTTGGGGTGGCCTGAAGCCAACAAGCCCATGCTTAAGGAAATATCGGAGATCGTGTTGGACCTCGCTCGGCTTGAGAGGCCAGCTGTCTAGATCACATATGTGAATCTGGCCGGAGATGTGTGCGTCAGCTATCTCTCGTGGCAGGCATTCAAGCAGTACGTACTCCCCTATCACAGAGGCTCCGGCAGCCTTCTGAACATGATCTGTTGCTAGCCCAAGTTCACCTGTGGCACGGAGAAGCTGCGTAACATCGTAAACCGGCATGCCCACGCGGGTCAGCTTGTGCCTGTATTCCTCGAGCTTCTTCTCAATGAGGATTGCATTCACAAATTCACGAATCAGTGCGGCAGTGAGATAGGAAGTTCTAAGCCTGATCAGGCGGTCCTCTGCCTCTGCCGCTATCTCGTCAGCAAGCTCCTGAGGTACACCGGCTTCCACAACCAGTGACTTCGCAATCTTGCTTCTGTGGAAGTCCTCGATCGCGAGTCGCGAGGTTCTCACGAACAGCTTGCCGCGTTTCACACTGACATATTCCTCGAGGTCTCGGGCAAAATGCACTACCATCTCTCCGAGTTCGCTTGTCTCATACTTCTTCGTGCGCTTGTCAGGGCTGATTAGGCCTGCTTCCGTGAGGCTTTTGAGATGATAGACGAATTTCCCAGCATCGCGTACTGGGTCCAACTTGAGCGATGACATGATCTCTGTGTATGGCAACGCGCCTTTCGTTGACAGAAGGCGTAGGATCTGCATGCGCAATGGAGCTGAAACGGCATCGAAGATACCGGCGCCTATTCTCTCCACAGAACGAAGCATG
>JBAVVE010000214.1:0-12572 GCA_049697135.1 Bathyarchaeia archaeon
ATACAGGCAATGGCACTTGGGAAGCCCGTCGTCGCATATCTGCGGGAGCCTTGGCTACGGTTCCATTGCAGGAACTACGCGGCCCCGCCAATCGTGAATTCCGACCCGGAACAACTGTATCGCGTGCTCAAACGTCTGGTCTCCGATGATGACCTTTCGAAACTCGGACATGACGGTCGTAGGTACGTCGAGGAAGTCCACGACCCATTGAAGATTGGCCAGAAGTTGATCGAGCTTTATTATGATGCCAGCCCCACGCTGGGGCCCAACCAATGAATGCTGCGGTGCATCCGTTGAGTCCAGTCTGTCCGCTATGCGGATCTGCGGAGCTCCGGACTGTATCTGATCCAATCGTGCGGTGTCTCGGATGTGGGCTAGAGTTCACGATTACGGATGGGTTCGACGCAAGACAGGCTTACGGTGAGAGCTATTTTAAGGGCACAATCTACCGCGACTACGTTCAAGAAAAGGCTGTTCGCACGCGCCTTTTCAAGGAGAAACTGAAGCTCCTGGACAAGTACCTGCCTTCACATGGAAGGCTGCTGGATGTCGGCTGTGCTGCGGGATTCTTTCTGAAACTGGCAAGCGACCTTGGATACGATTGCTTCGGAGTCGACGTATCTGAATACGCAACACGATATGCGCGAGAAACGATGAACCTCAGGGTATTCAATGGCACCGTCGCTGATGCCCATTTCCCCGATGCTTTTTTTGACTTGATCACAATGTGGGATGTGTTAGAACACATATCTGATTTCCTCGCGGTCCTTCGTGAATGTCACAGAATTCTTCGCAAAGACGGAATACTTGTTGTCGAGACGCTGAACACAGACTCCTTGTTAGCAAGGCTGTTAGGACACAAGTGGCCGCTGTACGCGCCGAAATACCATTTGTCATACTTCAACAAGAGAACACTGAGACTGGCACTGGAACTTGCCGGGTTCAAGATTGGGGAAATGATGCCAATGCAGACTTACATAAGAACGCTAACTGGATTCAAACCTGTTAGGTATTTCGCATCTCCGTTGTTGCGTGGAACGGTAGGAAAGCTCCTTGATGACGTCGTCCTTGTCATAGGGTCACGCACTGATTGACAACGAATCCGGCTCCCCTGCCAGTTGGTTTCATTCACTGTCTTGATAGTGCCAGACATATCATCTGACTTGTCATTGACATCTGCTGGTCAGAGCCAAAGCTTGGATCCGGCATTGTCATTGCGAGGTCAGCTGCAATCCTGTTGATCGTGCTGGCCGGGTCCGGTTCGATCGGTGAGACAAACAACGGATGTAGTATTCGAGTAATCAGGAAATACAGATTGTAGCGCCGCAAGGCAACCGATGTCAGTTTTCTTCGACTTGAGATGTATGCAGACAGCCTATGTTCATCGAGCGGGCGATTGAACCAAGGAGGAGCAATCATCTTGAGCCCGCTTTGCTGTCGGAGCCTATTCAGAGCGCAGAGCCCCTGATGGCTTGTCTCTGCAAGGACGATCATGCCTCTTCGCCTTGTCACCCGAGTCATCTCGTCAAGTGCGTTCATTTGCAGCCGCCACGTCGGCACGTTGATGAGCGTCCTCATGGAAACCACTGCGGCAAACACTCCGTCAACAAATGGAAGATGCCCCACGTCGGCCACCAATGTCTGAAGGCCTCTGTGTCTGGCCGCCCTGGCCATTGTCGCATTGTAGTCGATACCGATAGCATTGGGGGCATATTCTCTGGTTGAGAGGCCATCCCCGCAACCTACATCCAGAACACGGGACGTACGGCCTATCCTCCCTTTCAAGTTACGTGTGGTGAAGTCGATTTCCAGCCTGCGAATATTGAGATCACTGTGCGTTTTGCTTCTTGCCCTTTTCTTGGCTCTTCGATCCCATTCAGCTCTAATCAAGTCAACCCGACGTCTGCCGAGCCTCCTCAAGTCGTTGTCACTCCTAACACGCCCATTCCTGTGCCTCCTCCGGTAGCGTCGTGTCAAATATAGTAGACATCCATGAATCGACCGTGTGGAACACTAGATCTTAGTGCCCTGCTTGGCAACGCTCCAACTGCCCGACTCACGATGACCATCAATGTTCCCATCAGGCTCGACTGCGCACGCCCTAAGTGCGAGTCACATGGGCTCTGTGCGCAACAAGGACACGGGCAACCCCTCTGGCAGGTCCAGCGGGCTTGTGGGTGTCGCAGGATCTCTTGCGCTTGATCCACTCGCCAAAGCCATTCATTGCCCGCAGCGCACTGAATTATCGATTTTCCCGCAGACTCGACTCCGAGAACCATCTCCCCTGTTCATAGTGGGCCTTCGTCGCATGCATACGGGAAGATTATGAATGGCAACTGAGCTGCGATTCTCCAGATGCTCGGTCCATCAAGCACAACAGGATTCCAACTAGTCACGAGTCCACGTGGTGTTTCGTCTAAGGATTCATCTAAGTCGACATTCAGCTTCCACGCACTGGGGTGGCTCCGTTCCGGTGCCTTCAACGTCACTCAAGCACAATTCGAGGAAAGTTGAACCGCTCCACAACACATCATCTCGTGTCCCAACCGCGAGAGAACAATCGGAGCCTGCCAATATGTCACTGTATCGTCAAACTGGATCCGGATCTTTGAGACTTCACGCCGCTGACAGTCCAGAACGACCAATCATCCTGCAAAGCCGGACCGGCATGATAGCCGTCACGTATCCAAACGATGAACTGATAGCCTCCAGTCTGAGTGGGAGTCCAAGCATACGCATTCGATGACGACCAGTCCTGAACCATGGTCCACGAACCGGAGCCCTTCCGCATCCAGAACCGATACAGAACCGTGTCACCGTCAGGGTCGGTCGCGGTTGCCGTGAATGTAATCGTTGCACCAATGGATTGAGGACTTGACTTGTCCGCAAGCAAACCCGTGGTCACGGGCAGACGACTGTGACTAGTGACTGTGCCTGCCGTCATAGTCACCGTGCTCGTGCTAGTCGTATACTCGATGGTTGTCAGAACGCCTTGAACCGTTTCGGTCACAGTGGACCAGATGGTCGAGGTAGTCCAGCTGGTCGTCGTCGTGAAGATGGTTGTCGTGATTGTGACGTTCGGCGCCTGTTGAGCGAAGAAAGAGGCGCCAGCGTAAAGACCTGAGCCTACAGATAGAAGGATTGTAAGGATCAGGAGCACTGTCACCGGAATTGCTCGTCCCTTGAGGGTCGCTCTACTGATATTCTTCAATTCCTCAACCACCTCCCTTCTGTCACCGATCGCACCTTTTGAATCCTTTGTTCTTTCCGAGTCGTGACCGTGCCAACTGTCACCGCGAGCAGCGATAGAAAGCCTAGGTATGCAAGAGGATTCGATGCTTCAGCGCTGGCCAGAGTGGTTACCGTCGTGTAGACCACCCTCGTACTTGTTGAGGTCGATGTGGCAGTGTAGCTAGTGACGGTCGTGATCGTGTGGCCAGCTGCCGTTGTGGTTCCGGTCGAGGTTAGAACCTGCGTAGTCTGGATGACTGAGGTAATCGTCGACGGAGCCATAGTTACGGTTGTTGGAACCACGACCGTACTCGTGGAGGTCTGCGTACCAGTGTAGGTTGTCATCGTCGTGGTGAGAATCGACGTTAGGTACTGGATGTTCTGAACTGCTGCGGTCATGGTCAACGGAACCAGCGCAACTGTTGTGACAGTCGGGATCGTGCTCGTCGAGGTGCATGTGCTGTAGGCGGTGACGGTCGTTGTCGTGGTCTCATACGCGGAGGAAGTTGCAGTCTGCGTGACCGTTGCCGTAACCGTGGCTGTGGATTCGGTCGTTGTCTGCGGTTCAGAGGATCCAACGGTGAAAACGTATTGTTTCACGTTGTTCTGTTCGTCGAGTTCCGCGATCTGATTGTCAGGGTCCACGACCCACTGCGTGACATGCGTGCCCGCCGTTGCTGTGAGCGGCCCGACATACCATTCCTGAACCTCGCCTGCGGTAATGCTGTCCGGCCCGCCACGACCGTAGTCATTGTCATAGTAGACATCCAGATAGTACCCGTTGGCGGCCTCTTGTCCAAGATTCTTGATACTCGCAACTATGTTGAATGACTCGTTAAGGGCCAAGTCGGTTCCGGCCACCGGCACGCCAGGGGCTGAGGCCCTCTCAAGCCATATACTGTCAACCGTGAGATCTGAGGAGCCAGCGTACACCGGGAAACTAAGCGTGCTGAGCGCGACCAATAGACCAATCAAGAAGCAAAGGCTGCTCAGCGCCGCCCTCGAACGGACCACTTGTACTCGATGCCCTCTTACTCGAGGACGGAGAAAAGTCCCACATAAACCTTGGCACGTATCAACAAGCGATCCATGCTTGGGGGATCTGGTATGCTAACATTTTCGGCGGGTCAGTACCCTCCTACCGTTGGCGGGGCCCCTCTCTCCGGAGGGGGTACTCTCTCGCTTCGTGAAGGTTCGTTGATTTCCCCTTTTTCCCGGGGGCTTTCTGTCATGTGCCCATGGTGATGTGTAGAGACGACCGTGTTTCCCTCCCACTGTGTTGCCAGAAGACTGCATACATCTATTATGGGAAGGCGACAGAGACGTATCGTGACGCGCTAGGTGCAACGACTGTGAAGAGAGCTGTGGTCGGCCTCATAATTATCTGTGCAGTACTTCTATGGGCAGTTTCCCCGATCTTTCTAGGAAGCCCTGAACACGTTCTCACGTTGGCTGTCAACCCAAGCACGAACAGCGACTGCCCCACTAATTCAGCATGTTTCACACTAGAATTCCAGAACCGTGGGCCATGGCCCATGGCAATCGACATAATAGAACTGAAGTTCTATCCATCCCTAATTGGTCCCAGTGTGAGCATCAACTGGTTGGGACCCGAGCCGGGGAAGAACCTCCTGCTGATGCCGTTCTCCGGGCACCCGTACATTTTCTGGATCAAGATAATGGGCGGTCTCAGCCCTCCAGACAAAGTCTATGCGATTCTGACAGCCAACGTCACGGTACTGTATGTGCCCCACTACGTAGTGTTACACAGCGGGAAACGCTAGTGTGCGACGCCAGGCTGTGGGCCTCGCATCAGACCCGCATGAGAACCATAACACGTGAATTAGGGCGAGGAATATCGCAAGCAATATGCTCCCGAAGGTTTAGGACTTGACCGACCAATCCGTCGCTTCGCACAGTCCCGCTTACTTAATCTCTAAGAATCCTGGAGGGCCTGTTGGTTCTCTTATCCCTCAGATACCCTTGGTGATGTTCGCCAGATGACGATCTTGGAATCCTCCAACTTCTGTCGGCGGTGACCGTGTGGCCAACCGTGATAGCAAGTAGAGACATGAAGCCAAGATAGGCCAATGGACTCGATGCATCAGCTCCTGCTCCTCCTTGACTCACGGTTACGGTCGTGTAGACAACACTCGTACTCGTGGAGGTTGTCGTGCTAGTGTAGCTGGTCACTGTCGTGGTCTCAGTTGAGGATAGATACTCTGTGCTCAAGGCCGTTGAGGTCGTGGTGAAAGGAACCAAGACAACGGTTGTGGGAACCACGACCGTACTCGTTGAAGTCTGCGTACCAGTGTAACTCGTAACAGTGGTGCTAAGTATCGACGTCAGATACTGAATGCTCTGCACAATTGAGGTCACAGTCGACGCAACCAACGCAACGGTTGTGACAGTCGGAATCATACTCGTCAAAATCTGCGTGTCCGTGTAGTTGGTCACCGTCGTGGTAGCGGTTGAGGTTAGGTATCGAGTGCTTTGGGCAGTTGAAGTTATCGTCAAAGGAACCAGAACGACAGTTGTGGCAGTCGGGACCGTACTCGTCGATGTGGACGTGCTAGTATAACTCGTAGATGTCGTTGTCGTGGTTCGGTATGAGTACAAGGTCGAAGGTACCGTCGAAGTGACTGTGACCGTTGCCGTGACTGTGGCTGCGGACTGCGGGTACAGTGCCGCGACCCCAGCGCGATCACCCCATTCAAGGGTCCTTTTCTTCGTCTCGCCTGTGCTACCGTATCCATACATTGTCTGTTCCGAGTCCGCCGACTCATACATGTCCCCGAGTCCGAATGTGTGTCCTGCTTCGTGGGTGCCGATATTCTGGACGTCATACCTGCCCGTAACACCTGAGGATTGCGCAGACCAAGACTTGCTGCTGTCGAATTTCATGTCAGTCTCGGTGATTCGCAGGGAATCGTAGTTCCCAGTTGAATAGCTTGCCCAATCGTAAGTAACGGCAATTGTGGAGCCTCCGATTGATCCCCATCCAACTGTATTAGCCCCGTCTTGGCTTCCGGCCGTTCCTGTCCCGGTTCCAAGGTAAGAAAAGTCAATTGAGGACCCGGGGTCGTCCTCCCAAGTCTGAAAACTCGCCGTTGCATACGTTATGAAGGAAGACGAGGACACATCGCCCGGGATATTTGCCGTGTTTATGCGGTAATCGAAAGCGCCGCTCGACCACTTTGCCGGCCCATACCAATCGGCTCCTGGCCTTGCGGTTGAAACCTGCCACCCCGTCCCCGGTTTGTACCACATAAGCACATATCCGGCGGACGTTGCAAAAAGCCCGGTCGGGGTTGACAAGGTCTTCTTTGGCGAGACGAGAACATAGAAATCCCCTTCTTGCCGTACTTCAATTTCTACGGTCTCGCCGACGCACAAGTATGGCTCTCCGGACACCCAGAGCAATACTCCATTCACTTCCCCTCCTGTGTACTTGACGACGATCTTGTTTCCGACTAGAGAGGCCGGCCCTGTCAAGACCCGACTGACTGAGAGATCGGCGTACGTGACTATCAAGCCATCTTCAAGAACCGAAGTAATTTTGAGTACGTCGCCTTGCAGCGTTGTTGAACCTGCTTGTGATGGCGGGCTCGAACTATCTGCATGCTGAGCTGATGAGGAAGCTACGTGAACCGGGAGTGTGAGACCTGCAAGACCGACCAGGAGAATTAGTAGGAATGGCATGTATGAAGGTACCCGACCTTCACGCTTGCTAGGCAAGTCTTCCACGCAATTACTCTGTTGTTTACGGCTGTCGCAGTTGGAACCGGCTTCCTTTCCTCGCAGACGGAAAACACCGTTTGCAGAAAAGGCTGTTGTGTTTGCTGGGTCAGGCATCGTATTTAGCACTTCGTGCGATGTCTCGCTTTCCGGTGAAGATTGAGTCCATAGCTCTAGGCTTTGAGTCAACCCGACGAGTTGATACGCACATTCATATCTGATATTTTATCAGATACCCCAAGTGGTGACTGACTGATGCTGCCTAAACCAATCCCGACCCTCACTGATACGCAGTGGGAGTTCATAGCGCAGCGTCTGGACAAGCCTGCTCCTACCCATATGCAGGATCACCTCAAACAAGCCATCGCTGATGCAAAGAGGATAAAGGAAGAGTAGCCTCCTTCCTTTGTCATGCTTTCTTACGAAGACGTGGCAGTATCACTATTCAGGTCTCCGGACGACTTCCGAGATTTCCAGTGTGAGAAGAGCGAATACTGTGACTTTGTCCAGAGACGCGAGGAAGCATTGGAGTACTACAAGGAGAACCTCGGCTTGATTCTCTCCTCGACTGAAGTCGGGAGATTCATGCTTCCACTCTGATCCTCTTCGCTTGGGTGGGCATTCCGTTGTTGCGGTTCCACCCGCATCCATCCCAGTGTAGAAGCACAGGCATTAGCCTGGGCAACCCGGTCCTCAGCAGTGAGACGATCGTGTTGGTTCTAGTTCGCTCCCGAATGATGCAGCAATGGAGTTCCAGCTTCGCTGGAAGCCTGCCTATCGCGTGTGGCTCCATTTCTGGTTCCTCCGCCAATGTGCTCTGCTTGGTTGGGCCTGGTCAATTCGTGGTTGATCCAGTCGGGATTGCCGAGCCAGCCAACGTGTCAGGGGCGAGAGCAGTAGGGGAGCTTCCGGTGTACGTATTCGCGGACGAAATCGTATACAGTAAACGTTATCCGTAGGCAAGACCAAAGATTCTCGAGCGATCTCTCATGGAAGTGGTCTCCGTTCGTATCCCCAAAGAGCTGAAGGAAGAGATGAGCAAGCTAGACTTGGACTGGGCAGACTACCTGAGGGGAGCAATCGAGGAAAAGGTCAAGGCTGAGAAGATGAGCCGGGCTTCAAGGGTCATGGATGAGCTCAGGGAGAAGACGAAGGCCGTCAGATTCGACTCCGTCAAAGTGATCAGGGAAGCGAGGGATTCTCGCTGAAAACCGTGGTTGCAGACGCGTCGGTCGTCGCCAAGTGGTACATTGCAGAAGAGGATTCCAGAAAGGCTGTTCAAATCAGGGACCTCCACTCGGCCGGGAAGATAGAGCTCACTTCCCCCATACTCGTCCTCTTCGAAGTCGGAAACATTCTGACCAGGCACCCCTCGTTTGCAGGTCAGGATGTGGCAAGTGCTTTCCAATCGCTACTGGACTTGGGCCTCAAGCTGAGAAGCTTCGCGGAGTCTAGCCTGCTCGAAAAAGCCTTCCTCATCTCAAGAGATTCAAGAATAACCTTCTACGACGCAGCTTATGTCGCACTCACCGCTGATGCCCGGCTGATTACTGCAGACAAAGACCTCTACGCGAAGACAAAGAAGTCCTTTGACGTGCAACTCCTGAGCCAGATCAAACCTGAAGAACTGACCGCCTGAACCCAAGGATGGGAGCATCTCTGGTTTGTCTTTGGCCCTCTCTGCTTCGTTCTAGGAGGAGCTTGTAGAATTCTCTTGTATGCTCCCTTTCTCGAGGGACATAGGGCGAGCACAAACCGCTGCACTGACCATAACAGGGCGAGCGCAAGCTCCTGTCTTTAGACATGAAGTAAGCGAGCTTAAACGTGAGTGAATGGAAAGCAGGAGATGAGGTAAGGTGCAGCGAACCAACACAGTCCTACTCACTCCAACCCGTGAGCAGGAACAGCAGCTCCGCAGCCTCGCAGAAGCATCAGCGTGCTTGTGGAACTTGGCAAACTATGAGCGCCGACAAACACTTTTCAAAAGCCAGCGAGTTCCCACCTACGCGCAACAATGCAAACGCCTCAAAAACACGAACGTATTCAAGCAGCTTGGCACATGCAAAGCCCAAGCCGTTCTCATGAAACTTAGAGAAGCATGGGGAAGCTACCATGCATTGAAGCGTCTCGAACGACCCGGCCAACTACCCCCCCACATAAGACACGTACGTCCGCCACGATACATGAAAGACCGCCAAACGCGTAAACTCGTGGCGGAATCAATCTATGTCCGCAACGACGGATACAGACAGAACGAGGATAGGCTTGTGCTCTCGAAGGATCTTCATGTCCGATTCAAGACAGGCGACCTGTGGGTTGGTAAACAAGGTAGGCTTGAACTCCACTACGACCCACTGCATAAGAAATGGTATGGTCATATTCCAGTGAAGGTCAAGTGGCCCCGTAAGGGTAAACCACATCAGCCGACGCGGAAACGCGCGTCTATCGACCTTGGAATATGCAACCTAGCCACATGCGTAGTCGAAGGTGCAGAGAAAGCCTATGTGTACAGTGGGCGAGCTGTACTAAGCGACTGGCGATACTGGACGAAACGCATCGCCGCCACAGAATCCCAGCTGAAAACAGTGAACGGACGAAACAGATCCCAACATATGAGCCACCTATACCGCACACGCAAGCGCCGACTCGACCACGCCGTCAAAGCTATGCTTCGAGACTTGTTCAACCGTTTGGAAACGCATGGAGTCACAGACCTCATCGTAGGCGACTTGAAGCATATCCGAGACAACACGAACCACGGCAAAGTCGGCAACCAGAAACTACACAACTTCTGGCCATTCGCACAGATCCGCCAACGCATCCATGAACTCGGAGAAGAATACAGCATCCGCGTACGATTCAAGTCGGAGCGTGGCACATCAAAACGCTGCTCTCTATGCGGAGAACAGCACAAGAACGGCCGCAAATATAGAGGACTCTACCACTGCAAAACCCACAACATTCTCATGAATGCGGATGTGAACGGGGCATACAACATCCTCTACAGGTCGCATAGAAAGGTAGCCGCAGTTAGCGGTAGCAGGCCAATGGCTTGGCCTATGCTTCTGAAGTGGAACTCTCAGGAATGGGACGTGTCCGCAGCATGAGGAAGCATGAATCTCCCGACTTCAGTCGAGGAGAGAGTCAATCGCGGGCGGTCTCGCGACACGGTTTCGAAGCTCTCGATTGTCTGCCTTGCCCTTGTCAGTGTACGCGAGTCAATGTATAGACCTGATTCAACAAGTTCATCGAGGATCCTCAGGGCTTCTGTGGCTTTGATCCGCTTCAGCGTTAGGAGCTTGAAGAGTAGGAAGAGCGTTCCTGTTCTCGTCTGAATGCCGTATGTCTTGGCGATTGCTCTTGCTTCGGCCTCATCAACCACAGCGGGGGCGTTCAGTTCCTTGGCCGCTGCCAGAGTCTCTGCTTCTCCAGTGTGTATCTCAGGATGCCTCTGAAGCGCTGCTATTAGCCGAGGGTCGCGGACATCATAGACTTTCAGTTCTGCGCGTCTTATGGCATCATGCACCGTCATCGCGTCGGGTCTTCCCTCTCCGCGTTCCACGGTCTCTCTGTAGACTTCTCTTGTGATGATGGCTTCACAGATGTCTAGAACTAGTTTGAGTTTTTCTATCTTTGCGAAATGTATGATCGGCGTTGCGTCTAGCACATAGATGGGTTTGCTACTCGCCAAGCGCTTCTCTCCAAGCTTGGTCAGCATCTTCCGGCGATAGATGTAGCGGGATCTTCTCTCCGCGGAGCAGCTCCATCATCTCCCTCAGAGAGACTCCCGCGTTCTCTGATGCTTTCCAGACTGTGCACTTGCCCTTGCGATAGTCCTCGATTGCCCGGGCCCTCCGAGCTTGTTCGATTCCGAGGGCGATCAGTTTTCGGGCTATCGTGGACTTGTCAGTCTTCTCTTGCCTAGCCTCCTCCTCGATCTGCTTGATTAGTACTTTGTCCAGTCTCACCGTGAGGTTTTGGGTCTTCGACATCGGGCATCTGCAAGCATTTTACTGTAACGCTTGCATTTATCTCTTGCCCCAAGACGACACGCCTGTGTGATACCAGGACGTTTGGCAACCTATGGTCTTGCGATGTCTTCTACGAGGAAAGGGAGACATCGGACGTTCTCTGAAGCAGGCTTCTACCGGAGTCTCTTCATGCAAGCAGGGGGGCAGGCAATCAAACCTTCAGCACTTTCCAGCGGGGCTTATGCTCATGCCTTGAACTCTGGAAGGCGAAGAACCTGAACGATCCCCTTGCATGCACGGGCTTGGGTTTCATCCGCCGTCAGTAGAGCCGCTTTCAGTTCTTCAGCTGCTTGCAGGTAGGCAGCATCGTAGTAATTCGTGCGCTTCATTCTAGCAATCTCCATTGTGCGACTGGCTCTAGAGACTGTTGGCGGCAACAGACATATTCTCAGCTGCAGGATTGAAGCAACAGCCTCTCTGGCATCGTCCGTTGTCAGTTGGGAGTTCTTCCAAATCGAGTTGCCAACCTCATAGATGAGCTGAGAAGGCGCCGCGAACTCCAAGTCTCCTCTAACATGCGCGTCTTTGGCTTCCACAGCCCTATCTGACAGTTCCTCGATGTTGAACCACTTGGCTGCGACGCTGGCGTCAACGACGAGTCTCACATTCGATCTCGATCCTCTCTTATCGTCTTGGCTGCATTGTATGCACCCTTTCTTGTCTTCGAGCGTATCTCGTCGATCCTTGTTGAGGCTCCGAGCATCTCTTGCTCCTTGACCCTACGTTCAATCATACGGCGGAGGTAGCTGGCCCAGTCTTCCTGTACCCTCCTCATCTTCTCCTTGAGTTCCTTGGGTACGCGGACACTGACAACCGACATGTGGGATCGTAGAGTCTGTATACAGATCGTCATATAAAACCGTTTACGGTTTCGTCAACAGAACCCATTGATGGACGAGCGGCTGAGCGACTTCGTTGATCAGACTTCCATCACACGTCGAGTTTACAGGCGCAGCTGGGACGTTCTTCTCACTTCTATCTCACTGATCTCCGTGAAGTGCGGGTCTTCAGTCACGACGAACTTGGCCTTGTTCAGTAGAGCTGTTGCGGCGACGATGCAGTCCCCCCACGGCACCTTCTCTTGATATTTCGCCCTTAACAAGCCAGCTTGGTACGATACCTCTTGAGTTAACGAAGCAATGTCAAGGCCCGAGTTCACAATCTCTCTGAAGTACTTGTCCGCAACGTCTCTGCCGGTCCTCTTGTAAGTCTGTGCGTAGAATTCCGCCAGAACGATAGTGGGCAGGATCCCTTTGTTTCCCAGCTTTCTAGAGACTCTAAGCCCTTCGCGTGTCTTCGCTAAGACTGCCTCGTCATCTGAGAAGTAATGCAGTATGAGGAAGGTGGTGTCGAGGACCAGAATCATCTTGCCTGTGCTACCTGAATTCTCGCTCGCGTGAGCGAAGTAGGTCACGAATCACTTCGCCAGCTTTGTCGAACTTGGAAAGAGCTCCCGCTGATTGGGCGATGTCGCGCACTGGTTCTATCATGACGCCTTCTCGCGTGTTCTTGAAAGCCACAATGACCCCCTCCTGGAATCCATGCTCTTCCCTAAGAAACGATGGTATGGTT
>JBAVVE010000215.1:0-3897 GCA_049697135.1 Bathyarchaeia archaeon
CTTTGGCAACGCTTGACCAACAACGTGGAAGTCCGTGGTCTATCGTACTCGAACCGCATATCGGCCTGGTGCCTTGATTCTCATCTTCTTGGCGATCTCTGATTTGTCAGGGTCGACAACTATGACGAGTCCGGTCCAGTCATCGCTGAGGTTGGTGGACTTGCAGTTCGGGCAGACTGACCCGCTACTGATGTACTTGCAGTTCTTGCAGGCTTTCTCGGTCAAGCCGTCTTCTCCTCTTTTGATCCTCGTGCGCGACGTATGTCCTGTTCAACCCATTCTAGCTTGCCGAGGTAGGGCTGGCGCATTGTGATACCGATCTTTCCACCTGTTCCTCCCCGTGGGAAGCTGACTGCGATTATCCGCCCTCTCACAAAGTCACCCTTCGCGATCTTTCTCTGACTTTCCTTTCCCACCAGAACTCCGTGCTTCTCATCGTATGATATGTAGTCGTCCATGATCTGTGACACGTGGAGCAGGGCATCTTCTGGTCCGATCCTTACGAAGGCTCCGAAATCTGTGACCTCCACCACTTCCCCTTCCACGACCTCGTGCATTTCGGGATAGAAGCTGAGAAGCTTGAAGGTTACTCGATGATGTGTCGAGCCGTCTCCCGGCAGTATCTTCCCAACCGGATCTACGGTAACATCGACCACAAACACTGCATATCCTAACTGCTCGTCAACGATGTTTTCATACTTGAGTTTCACTTGATCCGTGGCCGCTTTGTCAATTGGATTGCCGAAACTCTTCGGCGGAATCCTAACTATGTCCTCAACCGTCAAGACTCTGAACAAGATTATCGCCGATTTCGATCATGATACTAGTCCGCATCTACCAGTAGCTTGCCTCAATGCCTTCGAGCTCCAACTTAGCCTTTTCCCTGAGGAAAATCACGGGTTTATCGACAGCTCGGAGTTTCTTTCGAATCGTCGAGTCTGCGGTGGCAACGATTGTGTTCGGGAGCTTCGCGGCTTCGATGAGTATCGTGTCGGCGTCCGACGACCCTTCCGACGGGAGGCGACGTACCTTGACTCCTTCGACCAGTTTCAGCGCGACTCTCGCATCCCTCCCAGGCGCACCACGATCATGCGCTAAGCCTCTCAATTCCTCCAACACCGCAGATGGAACTACAAACTGGATTCTGCGCTGAAGGAGGCTCTCTGCTTCTGACAGCACGTCAAGATGAAACTTCGCTGAGAGCATGAGGAAGCTTGTGTCCAGGTAGACAGTCGCTGCCACATGCTATCCCTTTAGTGTACCGAAACCGATGAGGCGCCAGCTGTCACCGATGCGTCTGCTCACGGCAATCTTGAAGCCAGGTATTGGACAGACAGGTTTGCTGAGGCTTACGTCCACTATGTCCTCCCTGGCTGAAGTCACTACACCTGATGTGACCGCGGTTCCTACGTTCAGGACGAGCGGCTCGTTTGTACGTATCTTGTCGACCTGGACGAGTTGTTCGGTTCCAACAGCTCTCTCGAAAAGCATCACTTCGGCAGTAAGCTTCTCAAGGACCGGGGGAAGCTCACCCGCCTTTCCTACCACGTTGCCCACGAGGCCATCAGATTTTGTCAGAGATGGGTCTAGGGACGTTCCAACCCCAACAAGACCCCCGCTTCGTGCCTCTGTCACAGGCCCCTTAGAAATGCTCAGACTCGTCACCTTCGAAATCAGAGGTTCATAGTGAGTCTTCGCCCCCGATTCGACGGCGAGACCAGGCCTTATCTCTACCTCATCGCCTACTCTCAAACTACCCTGAATGATGGAGCCACCAAGGATCCCACCATGAAGCTCCTCGATCTGCGTCCCAGGCTTGTTGATGTCGAAGGATCTGAGGACATACATGCGTGGGGATGCAGTCGGGTCTCTCTTCGGTGTGGGGATCCTCTTCTCCATCTCGTACAGGACGACATCGGTGTTTGCACCATGTTGAGCCGAGACAGGAATAACCGGCGCGTCGGCTGCAATTGTGTCCTTAGTGAAGGATTTGATCTCTGCATAGTTCTCGAGGGCTCGAGTTCGATCCACGAGGTCGATTTTGTTCTGCACGACTATCACGTGTTGTATCCCGACCGTCTGCGCCGCCAAGAGGTGCTCCCGGTCCTGAGCTTGGGGGAACTTGACGTTACTCGCAACGACAAAGAGCGCACCGTCCATGAGTGCTGCACCTGCAAGCATCGTAACCATGAGGCTGTGGTGACCGGGACAGTCGACGAAGCTTACGCCTCGCTTGAACTTCGTTTCGGAACCGCAGTGTGGGCACTTTGGGCCCGTTGAGTAGTTGTGAGGAGGCTTGCACTTGGGGCATCTGTAGATGAAAACGTCTGCATATCCGATCCTAATGGTGATGCCACGTTTGAGTTCCTCTGAGTGCCTTCCAGTCCAGACGCCCGTGACAGATTGCACTAGCGTGCTCTTGCCATTGTCGACATGACCGAGAGTCCCGATGTTGACCTCTGGTTGTCGGATGGAAACTTCCTCATCTTCCCCTTTGAGATCGGTGTCTTCAGCGCTCATAGTCTCTCGTCGTTCCGGCGTTTGCGCTCCTGATTTGGAGCCGGACATATAATGATGTCTGCAACCAAGGTCTGCTTGCTCGTGCTACGCTGTGCGGTCTCTACTGTTGGGTGAGCTCACCCATGATTATGGTACCCGTGATTGTTCCTGAGACGACGAGTATGAACCACAGGAGCATTAGGAGCCACACACGACCGGAGATATGCTCCGTAGAGAACAGAACGTTCACAAGCACGAATTGTAGAAATCCAAAAACCACTCCGACAAGGTTCAGCGCACTGAGCCCAAGCAGCCCAAGGGTCCTCGCTGAGACTTCGCCTGCAGCAGAGAACACCATCAAGTCAGAGACGAAAGTCACGGGCCCTATGATCATCAGAATGATGAATATCGGGTTTGCGATGTAGAACTGTGGGTTGAAAAGGTCAGTGAGACCGTACTTCACCTCTTTTGCGGCGAATATCCTGATGAGACTGAACGCCAAGAAGACGGTGTTGACTAACGCCGCCCAGAAGAGTGTGCTGAGAATCCTTCCGTCCAAGTCGATCCAGACCCCACTTACTCGTCGGGGTATGACTACTTGCGCCAAAAAGCCTTTGTCATGGTTGGATCTGCGCGAAAGACCCAATCGCGGTATTCCTCTTAGACCTCACTATGATTTGTGTCTCCACACGGTGCCAGTAGCAGTATCCTCGATGGCTATCCCCATCGCAGAGAGCTGATCTCGTAGTCTGTCCGCTGTTGACCAATCCTTTCTAGCACGTGCTTCATTTCTCTCCCTTATCAGCCGTTCAGCGTCAGGTGGGAGTGCCACGGGTTCTTCATGTCCGGCCAGTATTCCTAAGACCGTGTCCAGACTTGACATAGTTCGACACACGGCTTCCGCGTCTTCTCCGGATACTTCTCCTCTGTCGATGGCTCGATTGACAGTTCTGGCCATGCGATGCAGCGCGGCAAGCGCTCTGGGAGTATTCAGGTCATCATCCATGGCCCTTTCGAATTCCCGTGTTTCTCTGGACAGACACTTTCGCAGCTCGGCGCCATTGCCTTCGCCTCTTGGGTCGGTGGTCCTAATACGGCGCAAGGCTTCTCGCAGAGCTTCGACTGACTTCTCCGCATCCTTGAGTGCTTCTTCTGAGAAACTCAGTTGCGCGCGGTAGTGTGCAGACATTAGGAGATACCTCACAGCGATTGGGCCGTAACCCTTGGAGAGCAGGTCTCTCAGTGTGAGGAAATTGCCCGATGACTTGGCCATCTTCCTGCCCCCCACCAGAAGCATCGCTGAGTGTAGCCAGTACTTCACGAACCGCTTACCGGTCGTAGCTTCTGATTGTGCTATTTCATTCTCGTGATGGGGAAAGATCAGGTCTTCTCCACCAG
>JBAVVE010000216.1:0-5718 GCA_049697135.1 Bathyarchaeia archaeon
GTTGGCAATCGGTCAAAGAAGACGTAATTCTCGACCACCTCAGGGACCGTACTGTACAAGAAGACCGCAACCGCACTTTCGAGCCCACTGAGACCGACATCCCTTGCCAGCCAGTACACGACAGGAACAGCAGCCACATAGAAGACCAGGTCGACCAGCTTGTATGCGAGAACAGGTCCCACGGCAACGCCGAGGAATCCGGTCAGAACGTAGCTGAGCGGCGGATACAATACAAAAAATGGAGTACCACCATACCAGTCTGGATTCCAAAACGGAATCGTCCCATATCGCATCAAGGAATCTGTGACAAACATCACCTTGGAGAGATGACTGGAAGAGTCGACCCCCATGGGAAGGCCTGCACCAAGCCTGGGGAGCGAGACAATCAATGAGAAGATGAAAGCAGCGGCAAGAATCAAGTTCTGGACCGGATCAAGCCGGATATTACCGATGCTTGATTTGATTGCCTTGTTCGCGGTCACAGGCCATTCCATTCTTCATATTCTCCGGTCTTCTGCCTTCGAACAAGTGGATTGGCAACTACCAACACGACGGCGACTAGCCCAACGAGGAGGAGCACCAGACTGCTGTCGAGCGTCTGTTTTGGAAAGAAGGCAGCGGCAGAGACCGATCGGCTCAGATACTGAGTGAAACTGTTACCTTGAACTGTGTCCTGCCAGACAGTAACGCCCGAAACCTTGTCAGCGATTTGGAACGTTGTTACTCCAGCGCCAGCGACAACGAGGTAGAAGTGTCTTTGCGGCGCTGACACATTGATGTCAAGTATCAGGTCAACGAACATCCGCGTGTAGCTGAAGTCGTTGTCTCCCTTGTAGAAGCCGACGAAGTCACCTGTGCGAGCTATCGTCGTATTGTAGATTACGTCAACGTAGGTGAGAGACTTTCCACGGTCTATGCGGTCGTCCGTGTCATTACCGAAGAACCAGCCGCATCCAAGTATGCGGCTGATCCTGATCCCGTTCGTATGAGTGTTGTTGAAATCATCAAACATGATACGCGCCCAATCTGAGGTCGAAGTCATGATCACTCGGAGCTCAGGGGTCTCCTTCCAACTTGCCTCTGTTCGTAGCGCCAAGTCGAAGGCACCTTGGTTGCCAAGCCCTGCTACGACGCTGAGAACAACAAACAGCAGAAATCCTACACAAAGCACTCGTACCGATGCCACCATTCAGTCCTCTTCTTGATTATCTAGCGGGTTGTGCGATCAGGAACACCTCAAGGTGCGACAGATATGGGGCTCCCGAGCCGGTTTTCCTCTTGTCACTTGAAGACTTTGTCCTTTGAGAAGACTTCGATACCTCTCGGGCCGATAAGGTACGGCCTTAGCTGCGTGTCATGTGCAATTCCTCTCATCTTCTCCACCTGAATCGCTCTCACGACATTGCCTTCACGAAGTCCCGTACGCAAGAGCACCACGCCTTGGGATAGGAACTCCTCAAGTTGGAACTTTCGACTGAGCATGGAGGTTCTCATCTCACTTGTCACGATGCATGTTGCACCGGTTGAAGAAAGAGCATCAAAAAGCATCAACATGGCACGTCTTCTCTTTACGGGCGATTGGTATCTGACCGACAGTGAGGTGATGGGATCAACGGCGAGTCGTGTCACACTCTCCTCCTCAGCAAGACGTTCGACTGTCTCAATGAGCCCTCCTAGGGTGACTTCCGGGATGACCTCTTGCACGGGGAGATCGTGTCTTCCAGCAGACCTGATTTCGGAAAGTGTCTTTATCCGTCTGAATGGTGTTGCGTCAACGAACAGTATCTTGCCCTCGGCTTCTAGACGATCTAGATCCCAACCGAACTCTGATACGTTCTCCTTCACCTGCTCGGGCTTCTCATCGAAAGTGATGTAGATAGAACGCTCGCCTGCGACGGCTCCTGCTCGGAGGAATTGGATCGCAAGGATTGTCTTACCTGAACCAGGGCTTCCCACTGCAAGGATCGTTCTGCCCTTGGGAAAGCCCCCTCCGAGAATCTCGTCCAGCCCTTTGACCCCAGATGAGATGCGTTCCATGGTGATGCACTGCAACTGTCCACCGTAGGTTCATCGTTCGTATTAAGAATTTGAGGCATGTCTGCTCCCGTACTCACCACATGCTAGAATTATATGTGGCCACTCCATGCCATGATGATAGCGGATCGAGGCATGCGTCCCCATACTGTGGTTATCCTACTGATTGCCATCTTGGCGATAGCGCAGCCTCATCCGGGCATAGCGAGTGCGGATCGTGTCACTACCGAGGTGACTCTCTATGCTCACACTGACCCATCAGCCACATCTGTGGGAGGTCGAGTTCTCAGCCTCAGCGGCAATGCCACTTCGAGAAACTCTGCTGATGTGCGACAGGGCCTCGTATTCACTCTCGTTCCCCCTCTCTCAGCACCATTGCACATACTCGGCAGAATTGGCGTGTTTGTCTGGCTTAGGGCTCAGGAGAATGTTCGGGGAACGCTAAGAGTCGTAATATCAGAGGTAACAGCGAACGCGTCCGTTGTAGAGATAAGGTCTGCATCCGTGACAGTGGGGCTGTCTACCGTTCTCTACAAAGTGGAATTCGGTCTTGGAACGGTAGACTGGGCAGTCGAAGCCGGATCGACTGTAAGCTTTGAGGCTCAATTCACACCGACCAAGCAGATACCGGTAATGATGCTATGGGATGATCCATCAGCTCCGACTCGACTGACACTGCAAGTGGAATCGATCCCCAGGATCACCCTACGAGTTCACGACGAGTCCGGCAGAGTGTCAACAATTTTTCCCGAAAACGAGTCCGGTATCGTAAGGCTGGTAGCCGAAGTTACTGTCGAGGATCCCTTCCATGGCACGAATGTGCGGATGGTCTCCTTGAGCCTGGTGAACGCGTCCGGATTCGTTCTTATCAGAGATGCTCCAATGAATCTGACGTCACGGACAGACGTCCCGTTTCGCCTTGACTATGCACTCCCCATTGAGATACGTACCGGTGCCTACGATGTGACTGTGAGTGTTGTGGACGCTGCCAACAGGATTTTCCTCACCGCAAAACGGATCATCATCATGGGTTTCCATACACTGACTCTGAGGATGATTGATCCGCAATCGCGACCAATCCCGGACTTGAACATCTCCATTTTCGCGATTGACCAATTGGTCGGCGAAGTCACAACCGACTCGTCCGGCATGGCGACTATCCAAGTCCCATCAAGCGCAGCCGTTGGTGCGCTCTCTTTGTTTGTGCGAAGGGAGTCGATACTGATCTACTCACAAGTGATCGATGTTGCGTCAGACACGATACTTCATCTTGAACTGCCCTTGTATGATTGGACCATAGCTGTTCACCTTCGGGCCCTAAGCCTTCCAGTCTCTGGAGCCAAGGTTAGCTTGTATCTCAACGGCACACTTGTTGCTACGGCTCTAAGCGACAGCAGCGGAGTGGCCCGTTTTGCCTCCGTTCCTCTGGGGGAATATGAGGTTTCCGTCATTTCCATTCTTGGATCCAAGCATTTCTTTAATGTGACTCACTCACGTGAGCTGGGAGGAACAGCGCTCGAGTTGCCAGTCATGGCTGGCATCTCGGAAGATGCAATGCTCATACTTGGTGCGGTGGCAGTCGCCACTGTCTTCGGAGTGTATGCAGTGGCTCGTCGCAGGGTAGCGAGACGACGTTTCAGGAATGTTGCAGAACTGCTTGGTGGAACAATACCCCGAGCAATAGTGATGATGATTGTTGGTCCGTCAGGGAGTGGAAAGAGCGTCCTCCTCCAGAATATCCTGGCGGATTCGCTCCGCGACGGCAGATCCTGTGTCTACGTGTCAAACGCAGAACTCCCAATGAAAATCAGAGACCAGTTGGCAAAAATGGGATTTGACGCACAGGTTTGTGAGCGTGAGAGGAAGCTTAGATTTGTTGATGCCTACTCCGGCGCGACTGAGGCGTCCTCCCCTGAGAGACACTCCGTTCCCTCTCCAACCGACCTGACGAGCCTCGGAATCCAGTTGACGAGCTGCATCGAGGAACTGGGAGGAGTAGCTGACGTATTCCTCGACTCGCTGACACCCATCGCCATGTCAGCCAGCCCAGAGCGAAGCCTCGACTTCTTGCGTTATTACGGAGCGCGCACAACCAAGTCAGGCGGAAGCTTCCTCTATGTCACCACAACGATAATTGGACCCGAGTTGCTCGGAAGGTTCGAAGAAACCTCCGACTGTGTCCTTCAAACCGAGGGGTCGGTTGGCACTCGCAGGATTAGAGGTCGTCTACTTGTGAAGAAGGCCCGAGGCGTAGAACATGAGCATGACTGGGTTGGCTTCAAGATCTCATCGAAAGGACGCATAGAGTTCATTTCGCTTCCCGGTGGCGAGCGCTAGATGGACTCCGCTTGTGAGAGAGACGAATTCGTCCGTGGTCGGCCTGCGAGTACACAACTGAGGCTCTTAGGTATGGGTTGAAGTGAGGCGTCGCCGTCGAAGCACGATCGCTGCTGCGAGTGTGGCGACAACGAGCATCACGGGTTGCACTGCCGACGGATACTCAGGGATAGGCTTGCCTGATGGCTGAAGCTCGAAATCGACGACGACAGCGCCTCCATCCGGTACTGTAACCATCTGACTCTGTGGCACGAATCCTGGATCAAGCGAGACGCTGAGGTTATAGGTACCCGGTGCGATCCACATCATGTACGCTCCGTCAGTCGTGGAAGATGTCACTGTCGGAGCCTCGCCTTCGCCGGCCGCAGTCACCTGAGCCCATGCCAGCGGGTGAAGATTTCCATACTGATCAAACCAGGAGACTGTCCCCCTGATTACTGACATCGACGCGTGTGATGGCATGATCGTGAAAGCGAACGCAGACAGCGCCACAAGCACAACTAGGATGACTGATTTGTGCTTCATCGTTGACTCATCTTCGTAGTTATCGAGGTGGGTCGGATAAGTCTTTCCCGCACCTCTGTCAAGTCTCCCCGACCTCATCTCTTCCTTCGCCGATACGATGCGAAGAGAACTACGGTGATAACTATGAAGAGAACAGGCACGAGGAAGAGATATGCTCCTGCGTCACCCATTCCTGGGGCTTCCTTCTCGGCGAACAGGTAGATGCTGCCGGTGTCGCTCCCTGCAGCCATGATTCTTCCGTCGGCTGAGATGGAAAGCGAGTGCACGATTGCGTCAGTTCCATATCTCCACAGAGGAGTTGTCAGCGATTGGTCGAACATGGATATTGTCCCATCGAGGTTTGCGAGTGAGATCCTTTCACCGTTGTCAGAAAGGGCGATAGATGTGACGGGGCCTTCTGTCTCGAGCACATTCAGCTCGTTAAGTCCGGTCTGTATCTCGTAGATCGAGACAACACCTTCTGTGTTTCCTGCGGCAACTCGATGCGCCGTGTCTGAGACCGAGAGAGACGATATTGCACCCCCCAGTCTTTTGCTGTCTACTAGTTGACCTGTTCGACCGAGCAGATACAGAAGTCCGTCGCTCGCTCCAGCAACGACATAGCTTGCGTCGTCTGCCATCGCGACGTGAGGGAAACTCGTGGACTCTTGGAAGCACCACGAGTAACTGGATTGTGGAGTTGTTTCATCAAAGAAGTATATGCCCCCTCGAGCCGATGTTACTGCCAGCGATTGGGATTCTGAAAAGGAGAGTGCCAAGACTCCGCCTGGGATCGTATTCCGCCAGCTGAGTGGAGCGTCTTGATCTGCCCTGAAGATATAG
>JBAVVE010000217.1:0-2436 GCA_049697135.1 Bathyarchaeia archaeon
CGTCGCTTCTCGTGGGACTTGGAAAACTGGTCTTGATCATAATAATAATAGCCGCATTGCTCCTGCGTCCTCGAAAGAAGAAAACGAAATAGTTCAAGACACTAGGACAACCACATGACGGGCCCCAACCCGTCATCCTCAAGAATAAACCAGCGCAAGTTCGCGTCTGAGTGCTCACGGTGCAGTGTAGACTATGAAGTGGCTCGAATGGGCTCGAATTGTAACTCATCACCGAGACCTTCCTGAGTGTATTCAATCCCTGCATGACCATAACTGGGCGAGCGCAAGCTCCCGACTTCTGGTCGTGGAGTAAGCGAGCCCTTGCAGCTTAAATGTCTGGCACACACCGGATCTACTGGGCCGAATGAGACAAACCCGGAAGGGACAGTAGGCTCAGATGTGGTTGAGATGTCCGAAGACTCGAATAAGGCTCTCAACCGAAAATAGGCGGGGCAGGTTCGAGTGAGGAAGCATCATGAATATGGCGGCTCGCTACGGCGGGTACGCTGTCAGGCCAATGGTTTGGCCTATGCTTCTACGATGGGATGGATGCGGGTGGAACCGCAACAACGGAATGCCCACCCAACAGAGGACCATAATGGAAGCATGAATCTCCCGACTTCAGTCGCGGAGAGAATCAAGACTGCTCTAGTATCTAGGACACAGGCTTGCTTTTGCCGCTGACTTTCTTCAGAGAATCCTTCTGTGAGGCGCTCGATTTGCCAATGGGTACATGTTCTCTGGGCTCGAACCTAGCGTTAGTCCCACCCCATACCCTTGTGTTCGCTGACCGGCAGAGCCAGTTCCCCTTTAGCCGAGAACTTGGCTAAGCCTTTATCCTGTAGCCCCGCGATTCTGGACTTCACGGTCCCAAATTTGCGCCGGCGAGTCTTGGTGACGGGAGCTGCTGGTTTCATCGGCAGTCATCTCACGGACAGACTTCTGGATCTCAGCTGCGAGGTCGTAGGCCTTGACAATCTATCTTCCGGAGACAGAATCAACCTCACACGTGCGTTGACGAATTCGAGTTTCCGGTTTGTTGAAGGTGACCTGTTGGATGCTGAGGCCACTAGACGTGCGCTTGAGGGATGTGAGCTGGTTTTCCACTTGGCGGCGGATCCAGAGGTCCGCGCTGGCGCGGAGAATCCTGACGCACAGTTCAAACAGAACCTGATAGCAACCTTCAATCTTCTCGAAGCGATGAGAAAGCGAGCTTCTCCCACAAGGTTGGTGTTTGCGTCGACTTCCACAGTCTACGGGGAGGCATCACTGATTCCCACACCTGAGGATTATGGGCCTCTGTTGCCTATCTCGACATACGGTGCAACGAAACTTGGCTGCGAAGCCCTGGTCGCCTCGTATACGCAGCTATCGCCTCTTCAGACAGTGATTTTTCGTTTCGCGAACGTGGTAGGACCCCGAGCGAGGCACGGAGTACTGCATGACTTCATCACAAAGATGCGCAGGAACCCACGGCAACTTGAAGTCATGGGGGACGGAGCGCAGGCCAAATCCTATCTTCACGTGAACGACTGCATCGACGCGTTCACGATGGCACTGGACGATAGGCTCTGGAACAACCCGGCGCAGGTCTACAACATTGGGTCAGAAGACCAAGTAAACGTAATCATAATCGCACAGATTGTCGCGAAAGCAATGGGTTTGAGCAACGTATCTACTAGCACGACCGCAAAACCAGGCGGAAGGGCTTGGCCGGGGGACGTCAAGACAATGCAGCTGGATGTCTCGAGGATCAAGAGGCTTGGATGGAAGCCCACACGAAACAGTAATGAAGCAGTTCGGCTGGCCACGAATCAGCTAGTTGAGGAACTTCAAGCCGGATAGGGTCCCCTTCATTGGTCCTGCTCGCACCCACATTGTCGGATCACCGTTGGCACGAGGTATGCCATGGCTACCGGTTTTGTTTCTCATTCTTATGGCAGCATGTTTGGCGGGTGGAATCTACACCATGACCAAACGTGACGCCAATGCGTAGGTAGGTCAATACAGACAATTGACATCAGCCCAGCTCCTCTATCGCTGCCCGGAGTGACTCGTAAACTTCCAGTCGCATGTGCAGCCCAGTCTCCGCTAGCTTTCGAAGGACAAGCAACGCCTCGCTTGCGGTCAGCGCCCTAGCCTTGACCGCTCTGAGCAAGAGCGATGTTGTCCACAAACACTCAACTTCTAGAACTCTGGCCGACAGGATCATCAATCTGTCATTTGTAAGTAGTGCGGTTCTCAATTTAGCGGCTAGGATTATTGCCTTCGCATCCCCTTCATCGACAGACTCGCTCCGTGCCAAGCGCGCCGCGGCCTTCACATCATGAGGTTCAAGCTTGACGAGTCTCATCCATCCTTGTTCGATGGCCTGCTCGACAGCGGACACCCCAGCCTTTCCCAGTGCCCTACCCTCCTCGACAACCTCTCTATGGG
>JBAVVE010000218.1:0-8400 GCA_049697135.1 Bathyarchaeia archaeon
GAGGGGTGAGGGTGCAGCGAATACGAACAGGTTCTGGAAGAACGGCTCTCTCCCCAGCGTGTAGGCAGGGTCACCTGTCCCGAACAGATATGCAAGTGAGCTGATGAGTTCGCGTGACATCGCGTAATAGGTTGTGGAGTAGATGATCCACATTATCACACCGAAGATTATGACGCTTACAGGTATGGCGATGAGCTGTGCCTTTTGGACTTCTTTGATCTCTCCGGACATGTAGATGGATGAGTTGAAGCCTAGGAAGTTCATAAAGGTGAAAGCTAAGCCTAGGAGTGTTGCGGACCATATCATGCCGGTTGGGAATCCTGCATTATTCGCGATTGAGATGACCTCGTCATAGTTCATTCCGGATTGGGCATTGAAGTTGGCTTTGAAGCCAGCTGGGCCGACGTAGAGTAGTGTCGCAACATAGGCTATGACGCCTACTACGATCAGTATGAAGAAGACCCAGAAGACCTTGTGCGAGGTTTTGGCTCCTCGCGAAATGACTACCGCCGAGAATAGGAAGAACAGTACAGCGAATGGGAAGATGAACTCCGGAGTCGCGACCATTGCGGCGAGGTCAGTATATCCTGCCACTTCGAGTATTGGGCCCAGCGCGTACTGGGCGAACCATGGCATGTACGATCCGGCGACGCCGAGGATGGCGATGAAGAAGAAGAAGTTCATTCCGAATCCTATGGCTGGGTGGATGACTCTACTAACCCAGACGTAGTCTCCTCCAGATCGCGGCATCGCAGCAGAGTATATGGCGTAGAACAGGCCGATGGGGATAGAGATGAGGGCCGCCACTATCGCCGTGGTTGGCAGATCTGTGCCGGGATATGTCAGCAGCGCCCAGATGCCGTAGACGAACACTGCGGTGGGCGCCATGAAGACAATGTTGTAGATCATAGCATCCCACGCGGAAAGTCGTCGTATCAGCCCCGAAGTTTTCCTAGCATAGACAATTGGTTCTGTGCTTGACGCAGAGCCTGATTTGCTCAAACATTATCACAATTCATCAGGCAGCGGCGGTCTGACTTCTTAAGCCTTGTCAAGAAAAACAGCTCATGATCATGTAGCCTGCGTGATCTTCACATAATTGTACAGAAGAGTACTACGGCATGTCAAATGGTGTGGATTCGGCGGTCCTTGATGATGCGGTTCGCATTGTGAGCCAAGCTCACGAAGCGGGCATGACAGTTCGGTTGCTCGGCGCCATAGCAGTGAGGCTTCAGGCCGGTTCCCATGCCAGCCTCTTCTATCGGCTCGACAGGCTGGCCTCGGCTGGGAAGACTTTCACGGACATAGACCTTGCTGCCTACGGCAAACAGCGCTCAAGTCTGCAGAAGTTCCTTGAGAACAAGCTTGGTTACAAGCTTGATCAGTATGCGGTCCTCATGCATGGCCGTGATCGAACGATATTCCACCACCCTGATGGGAAATACTCGATTGACATCTTCTATGACAGACTACGGTACAGCCACGAGGTTCATTTCGGATCAAAACCGCATGACGGCAGGTTGTCCCTTGATCCGATCACAATCTCGCCGACCGACTTGGTCCTAGAGAAGACACAGATCCATGAGATAAACGAGAAAGACATCAAGGATCTTGTCACCCTATTCGCGGCCTGCACAATCTCAGACAAAGAAGGACGAGGACAGATAAACCGGAAACACATCGCTGGCGTTCTCGCAGACGACTGGGGCTTCTGGTACGACGCCCGCTCAAACCTAGACAAGGTTGCCCACTTCGCGCAAAAGTACAGAGGAGAAGGCAAACTGGAGTCCGAACTCCTCCAGACTATTCTTACGAGAATCGGCGATCTCAGGAAGACCATCGACGAGACACCGAAAACCAAGCAGTGGCTGAAGAGAGACAAGGATGGCGCAAAGAAGAAGTGGTGGAACGACGTTGAAGAACGCGGTCGTTAGGAACGGCGGTTCGACTTGAAGAGGATAACCAAGAGACCTATTGACAAGATGACCCAGCAGACCGACTGTATTTTCGGCCCGAATCTCAAGCCGATCGCGTCTGTCTCGCCTGGTGAAGTGATCGAGATCGAAGCTTACGATTGCTTCGGAGACACCGTCAGTCCTGAACGTGATTGGAAAGAGCTTTTGGAGTCGGGGGAGGAGATCTTCGAGAACCCCGTCACCGGTCCGATCTATGTTGAGGGAGCAGAGCCCGGAGACACGCTAGTCGTGGATATTGTCGACATCAAGGTAGGGGAACGAGGCGTCACTGCTCTTGTGCCAGGTTTCGGAATCTTGGAAGGCTGGTTCACGCAGGTTCCTCCACTATCAAAGTTCAGCGAAATCAGAGACGGAAAAGTAATCTTCCCTATCTCCAAGGGGAAGTCGATCAAGATACCACCGCGACTAATGATAGGAACGATCGGTGTCGCACCTGCCGCGGAAAGCACAGCGACCGTGACTCCATCCAAGCATGGAGGCAACTTGGACACACCAGAAGTCACCGTGGGCAACCGGCTCCACCTGCCAGTCAACGTGAAGGGTGCACTGTTTGCGCTTGGCGATGTCCATGCTACACAGGGGCATGGCGAAGTCTGCGGAACAGGCGTGGAGGTCCCAGCTACCATCAGAATCAAGTTCGAACTGCTCAAAGGCAAGAAGATCGAGTGGCCAAGAATCGAATCATCAGACGAGATAATGACTGTCTGCAGTGCTCGGCCGTTAGAGGACGCGGCCAAGCTTGCCGTCCGGGAGCTGATAAGGTGGCTCGTCGCGGACTATCGGCTCGAAGAATATGACGCCTACATGCTACTGAGTGTTGCAGGCGATCTCGAGATATCGCAAGTTGTCGATCCCATGTATACTGTGGTTGCGAAGATTCGGAAGCAACTGCTCTCGCAACTCAAGTGACGCCCGCTGATTCAGAGTCAGAAATGGATCGGTGGGATGTACCCCATCAGGCTGATTCCCATCAAGATGAGAATTGCCTGCACTATGCATGCGACACCTATGATGACCGCGATAGGAGCAAATGACAGAATGCTCCCAATCGCCCCGAGCAAGTCCTCAGCGAGCTTGAACAATAGATAGAGAAGCAGTGTAGATGCTACGAAGATTATGATCAGCACAGTCGTCGAGACGTGATACGCACTGTTTGCATAGTAGGATACGAGAAGACCTACGGCGAGGGCGACCAACGCGGCCCAACGGATATTCTTGATGGGCCGAAGGAAGAGCATCAGTCCCGCAACTACTAGAATACCAAGTGTAAACGGATCATAGTGACCGCTTGTGAACAGCAAGTACACTAGTACTAGTGCGAGGATTCCCATGAGGAAACCCAATGCGAGTAGAATGTGAGAGATCGGTTTCAGGCGGCCTCTGAACAGTGGCGCAAGACATGTGAAGCCAGCAATTAGGAGGATGATTGGAACATTAAAGACGAGGAATCCAAGATCCAATCAGCCTAACTTCCTACGGCCACGTTTGGCCACAGCTTGGGAGACGCTACATGGCTACAGTGCTACGCGGCGCTCTTGCGTGAACTAGCCTCAGGAGGGCTCGGTTCTGCTGGTTGCCCACCCATTGCTTTGCGTATAGGGTGGTCACTCTTTGCGATAGCGCTCTCGTCCGCGTAAGCGATACGCTCCTGGTCAGTCTTCGCCACAAGGTAGCCTGGAACCGAGACGACCCGGCCACCAACTGAGACGTGACCATGCGATACCAGCTGCCTCGCCTGTGACGGAGAACCAGCCAGCCCACTACGGAAGACCACGGTCTGTAGCCTCCGCTCAAGCAGGTCTCTGATGTCCAAGTCGAGTGTGTCGTCGATGGTAGCGTTATCTCCAGCCAACCCCATCCTCTTCAACCGCGAAAGGAAGTCTTCCTCGGACTTCTCTCGTTCCGGTCCCGCCTTCGCAAGCAGAGAACGTGCGATTCCACGCATTTCCGAAAGCATCGTCTTGTAACGCCAAAGCTCATGCTTATTCCTGAGACCATACTCACCCAGCAGTCTAAGCTCGACATCGAGCTGGTCTCGACGCCACGGATGACGCGGTGTCGCGTACTTCTTGTGCTGTTTCCTTGGATCGCCCAAATCGCATGCTTCCTATGTGGTGGTTACTTCTTGTCCTCCGCTTTTCCTTCTCTTATAGCAGCCCTTGCTGCCGCCATTGCCTCTTTCTTCTTCACGCCGACAGCTCGTCCTTTCCGGCCAGTGGTTTTGGTACGTTGGCCGCGAACCTTCAGGCCCAGAGAGTGGCGTGTGCCCTTCCACGTCCGGATTTCCTTCATGAAGTCAATATCAGCCTTGGTCCTCAAGGCCAAGTCGGGACCGATTAGGTGACCGTCCCTTCCAGACTCAAGGTCCTTCCTCCGGTTGAAAAGCCTCGGAGGCAAACTGTACTTGGCAGGGTCAGCAACAACATCCTCCAGACGATCAACTTCCTCCTCCGTGAGGCTTCCGACACGCATCTCAGGCTTCAACTCCGCAGCCTTCACAACCGCAACCGCAAAGCTAGGCCCTATTCCACGGATCCTCGTTATTCCGTAGATGACCTTCTTGGAACCGTCAATGTCGGTACCTGCGACACGGACGATGTGTCTGAACTCTCTGGACATCACGTGAACCGGCAAGCCGCTATCGCAGAACGAATCAGCAATTAAACCTTGCTTACACCCATATCTGGACCTAAGCATACGGGAGATCCAGCTACCTTGACTAATCCAGTCCTGCTAGGGTCGGGTATCGGCATGATGGCAGCCGGGATTCTGCCGATTCTCTACTGGCGTAGGACCCGACGAGTGAAGTTGACGCCGTTCGTTCTCGGAGCGGCCCTATGGGTCGCCGCGATCCTCCCAAAGATCGTTATGGACATGGCTGTTGGCGGGCCGATCAATGCATGGGCAGGCTCGACACTAGGATATCTTGGAACACTCATCTTCATCAGCCTCCTCGTTGGTCTCAGGACCGGGGCCTTCGAGTCCGGCTTCACCTACCTCACTTTCCTGAAGACCAGACTCAGGAGCGCAACGTACGACGAAGCAGTTGGTTTCGGCTTGGCTTTCGGCGGAACCGAGGCCCTCATCCTTGGTCTTGGCAGTTTCCTGAATGTCCTCATGCTCCTGCTGAATCCGGGCTTAGTGGACCAGATTCCCGTAGCGCAACGAGAAGCAGTGATGGCTGCGCTTGACGCCCCCAGCGTTATGGTGTTCGCGCCGATAATTGAGCGAGCCTTCACGATCCTCGTGCATCTCTTCGCGACGATCCTTATCTACGTAGCCGTGGTGTGCCACGATTCGCGTTTCTTCTGGGCTTCCTTCCTGTATCGTACTGGAATTGATGGGATGGTTCCAGGATTCGGCGTACTGCTTGCGGGTTCTTCAAACCCTCTCCTCATGACGTACTTGGTCGAGTTGGCAATTGCCGCTTACGGTTCCCTGGGCCTGCTGGGAGTACGCTCGCTTCGAAAGAGAATACACGGAAGTTGGAAGAACCGGACGCAATAGACTTCATTCATGATGATACTGACTGGGGGGACTCATCTTGAAGAACAAGGCAAGGATGACAGTGCATGTCTGTGCCTTAGTGGTCCCCTTCTTGGTTGAATTAACTTCCAAGTCTCTAGTCTTGATAGCCCTAGGCGTTGTAACGCTTCTCTACGTTCTGTCGGAGATCTTGCGACTCAAAGGCAAAGAGCTCCCATTGATCACTAGGTTCACCCTGAGGCTGAGCCGTGACGATGAGAGAACGCATTTCGTCGTTGCGCCAGTTTCCCTGTCGGCCGGAGTGATTCTTTCTCTTCTTCTCTTCCCTGAGAACATTGCATATGCTTCGATCGCAACAGCCGCAGTAGGCGATCTTGTGGCAGCCTACGTCGGCCAGAGATTCGGTCGTACGCACGTCGGACGGAGGACCTTGGAAGGTTTCGCCGCCGGATTGGTCGCCTCATTTCTCGTAGCCTGCCTGTGGGTGTCTCCGAGCTTGGCAATCGTCGGCTCAGCAACAGGTATGCTATTCGAACTGGCCGGGATACTTGACGACAATCTCACTGTACCCATCGGTGCAGGCTCCGCGATGTTCATCGCCAGCATTCTGTAGGAACCTATCGCCCATTCTAATTCAGATAGCAGAATCCCTCATCAGATCCTGATTCTGGGTATGTTTGAAATACACGGTCGCGATCAGGAAACAGGGCGTCGACAAATTGAGCGGTGCATACTCATGGACCTGATGACCGCCATCAAAACGAGGAGAAGCGTGAGGAGATACAAGCACACTCTAGTTGATGATCAAAAGATCATTGAATGCCTAGAGGCGGCAAGGTGGGCCCCCTCAGCAGACAACTCACAACCTTGGGAATTCATAATCGTCAAAGACGCGGAGACGAGAAGGAAGCTTGCAGCTATACACACGTGGGGAAGGTTCATGGCTGAAAGTCCTGTCGTAGTAGTGTTTCTGGCTGACGCTGGAATGTCACCGAACTACTATCATGGAGATGTCGCGGTATCTGTCCAGAACTTCCTGTTGGCGGCACACTCACAGGGCCTCGGAACATGCTGGATGGGAGTCATGAACACCGAGTTTGAGGAGTCGATAAAGAAACTCCTCGGAGTCCCGAAGGACCTTTCCGTTCTGTGCACTGTTTCGGTGGGTTATCCAGATGAGAAACCTACGAGTACCAGGAAACCGCTTGGGGAGAAAAGTCACTGGGATAGATACGGAGCGAAGAAGCCGGTGTCCTAACTTCCACTAGTCATCTTGGGTGCTGCGTGTTCCTTTCCTCTCACCGCGGATGGGATCATTCCTATCAGGCACAGAACCGCTGAAACCAAGAAGGCATTCCTTATTCCGTTGAGGAAGCCCATCTGCTCGGCGATGCCGATCTGAGCTAATGTACCAGACAGCATGGCGGATGCAACTTGGTAAGGAAGTTGTGTGACAAGGATGGCTGCTACGAGGCTTATACTGATTACGGCGCCGGTGTTGAAGATCGTTGATCTGACGGCGGAGGCAACGCCACGCCTCTCAGCGGGCACCGATCGCATCATCGAACTCATGTTAGGGGCGGTGAAGAGTCCGAGCCCGACACCTACGAGGGCAAGCAGGATTGTGATCTCCCAGTACGAGGTCGTGACTGAGATCCCTGAAAAGACCAGGAGGGTTCCGCCGAGAATACCCATGCCTGCCGTGGTCAAGACTCTGGATCCATATCGATCCGAGAGCGCTCCACTCGTAGGTCCCACGGTTGCGAAGGTCAGCTCCATCGGTATGAACATGAGCCCTGCTTCGAGCGCGCCGTAACCCCTCACAACCTGCAGGTAGAGACTTGCAATCAACGTGACGGCCCCCATCGAGAGTGCAATTAGCAGTAGGCTCACGTTTCCAGCCGCGAACAATCTGTCTGAGAAGAGTTTCAAATCGAGGAGGGGAGCGCTCACGCGCTTCTCTTGGATGAGAAACAGGCCAAACAGAATTGCGCTAACGACGACCAGTGTGACCGCGAACGAGAGATAGGCAGAACTCATGGTTCCGAATGTTGCTGCAAGAAGTAGAGAGGTCAGAGCTATTGTGAATATGAGAAAGCCCCACATGTCGAATTCCTCATGATTGGAACGCTTTGAAACCTCCTTCAGTCTGACATATGCCCACGCGGTTCCGAAGATTCCGACTGGCACGTTCATCAAGAACACGGACTGCCACCCTGCAAGCTGAATCAACGCTCCGCCGAGTGTCAGCCCCAGAACCGAGCCGACTCGGAAGAGTATCTGGTTGATACCTATCGCGAACCCGAGTTGTGCTAGCGGGGTTACGTCGGTGATCAACGCGATACTGTTTGCGACAAGCATGGCTGCGCCCAAGCCTTGAACGAGCCGTAAGGCGATCAGTTGTTCACCGTTCTGTGAGAGAGCGCAGAGGGCCGACCCGACTGTGAAAATGGCGAAGCCTAGATTGTAGATCTTGACTCTTCCGAACATGTCCGTTAGTCGGCCGACGACGAGCAATCCGATGGTTACTATGAACTGGTAGGCTTGTGTCACCCACAAGACTGTCTCAAGGTCAGCGTTGAGGACACTTGCGATGGTCGGCAGCCCTATTGTGACGACTCGCATGTTAATGCCGGACATCAACATGCCGACGGCGGTGACTGTGAGTACGACCCACTTGTATTCCATATCGTTGCTTCCGTGCATGCTGAATAGGTGCTTACCAGCATCGAGGACAGCGCGGCATGTGTGGACCGCGTGTCACGAGGCAAGGCGAGGCCCCCTTGGACCAAGGAACCTTTCAGGCTTTTCCCCGATTCACATTGGCTATCGAGTATCACCCTTGGGTAATGCTTAAGCACCTCACGGTAGATCTGCGCCGTCCGAAACAGTCTCACACAGGGATCAATGCCGGGAAAGCGACGGAAAGATGCATAGC
>JBAVVE010000219.1:0-10345 GCA_049697135.1 Bathyarchaeia archaeon
GTAGACCGACCCTCTAACCCCTACATTTCCAGTGGAGTTGACTGGACTCGTGCAACCCCGGTTACAGTGAATCCCCCTGTCAGAAACACTCAGTCGTCAATGATAATGTGATGAGTACACTACTTCGTACCATTGGTCTTATTCTGAAAGTCCGGCTATAGTGCCACGAGGATTTTTTTCTCACGACTCACACCATAACCTTGAGGACATACTTTCCACACGAAAGACACGGGTGCCGGGGATCCGAGTTTTCCGCACGGTAGTTCCGTCATCTCTATCTCTCCTCGACTTTTCTGTTGCGACTAGTCTCTTTCTCTCGACAACGACCATTATTATGGGCTCAAGATGAAACACAGGCGTTACCACTGGAGAGCCCTCGCATGGAATCCGGAGATGTTCTTGAAGGCATCTTCGAGAACTTCCTTACTGGGCCCCAACTGTTTTCCAATCGTGACGTTCTGAGGAATGATTACATTCCGAGCACACTTCCTCATCGCGCCGAACACATTCAAAGACTTGGAGCGATCCTCGCTCCGGCCCTGAGTGGTTCCAAGATATCCAATCTCTTCCTGTATGGAAAAACCGGAACCGGCAAGACCATCGTAGCCAAGTTCGTTTTGGAGAGATTGAAGAAGAAGGCTGAGGACGTTGGCGCTCCTGTCCGGATATCATACATCAACTGTCGCATGGCCGGCAGCAACTACCGAGTCTTAGCTGACCTCTGTAGGTGCGTTGGAGTCGAGATTCCTTTCACTGGATTGGCACTGGGAGAAGTGATTGAGAGATTCAAGAACGGCCTGAACGCCGACAGGTTCGCGCTCATTGTTGTCTTGGATGAAATAGACGCCCTAGTAAGAGGCCGCCAAGATGATTCTCTCCTCTATGAGCTCACCAGAATCAATGAAGAGCTCGTCCAGAGCTGGATCGGAATAGTCGGCGTCTCAAACGACCTACACTTCAAAGAGTTCCTCGACCCTCGAGTCTTGAGCTCTCTGAGTGAAGAGGAGGTTGTCTTCAGACCATACTTGGCGAACGAGTTGTATGACATACTCCTCGATAGGGCTAAGCTTGCATTCTCCGGTGACATACTCTCAGAGTCATCTCTTCGACTTTGTGCAGCGCTCGCCGCCGGCGAGCATGGAGATGCAAGAAGGGCTCTGGATCTGTTGCGTGTGGCGGGAGAACTGGCGGAACGCGAAGGAGCACGTAGGATCGAGGAGGAGCACGTGAAATGTGCGCAGCACAAGATAGAGCATGACAGAGTTGCCGAGGTCCTGAAGTCACTTCCTGCCCACTCAAAGATTGTACTAGTTTGCGCATACGTAGCGAGTAATCAGGCGCCCGAGGGGGTAATCACCGGCGACATCTACGAGGTCTACCGTGAGCTCTGCTCTGTCGCAGGACTGGATCCTTTGACACAGAGACGAGTCAGCGGACTAGTGAACGAGCTTGACGTGATGGGAATCCTCAACGCGAGAGTTGTCAGTTTCGGTCGATACGGCAGAACCAAGAAGATAAGACTCGGAGTTTCACCTAGGGTCATAGTTGAAACGTATTCGGAGGATACCCTCGTCGGTCGACTATTCGGGCACGTCACAAAGTCCCTCCAAAAACAGCATGCCCCGTCTGCGTAGGGCTCTCGGCATAGACGACGGTCCATCAACGCTGCCTTCAGAACCGAGAAAGTCACGTCATCATTACGCATCCCTAGTTGCGGTCTGGTTTGCCGGGCTAACGGTTGATGACATACGCATTGGCGTCGCGCAGGTAGACGGCCTAGACGCGACAGATGTGATTCTCCGGCTCATGTCGAGAAGACGAGTTGACGTCATTTTCCTTTCAGGGGCATCCTTCGCAGGGTTCAACATCGCCGACTCCGGCAGGCTCCACAGGATACTGCATGTTCCCGTGATCGTAATTTCACGAGAGAAGCCTAACAACGCTTCCGTCAAACGGGCGCTCAAGAACCACTTCGCAGACTGGAAGACTCGATGGGATTTGGTTCGTAGGCTTGGGAGAATTCACTCATATGCCCCCAAGTCTGCTGAGGCACCTTTGTACTTTGAAGCGATCGGCATCTCGGCCACAGATGCGAAGAAGATCATCCGAGCGTACTGTATCACTTCAAGGGTTCCTGAACCGATCCGTGTTGCCGGGATAGTGGCTAAGGGGCTAGCTCTCACCGGAAATGAGCTACGTGCTCGCTGACATGAAATCGGTCGCGCTGAGTTTCAGGGTCTGAAGATTCACAATCGGAAGTATGCCAGGTGTCGGGTTGAGGCCGATTCGTTCCATGTAGCTCGTCTGCGCTTGCCAGGTTCCTGAGTTCACAATCAGGGTTCCACGATAGTTCTCGTGCGCAAAAACGTGGATATGTCCTGAATGGAACACATCCGGTGCCTCATCGATTACTAGATCATCAGTCCGCGACGGCACGATTGATGTCCGGTTACCATACTCGGGGGCCAAATGCCTACACCTCAACTGGAGTTCCATTCCTTTCTCCGGCTTGTCGAAACCCATCCCGGGTGCGCTCGTCAGCAAATCGTCCAGACTTCGCCCATGATGCAACAGGAAATGCACTCCATGAAGCTCGACCTCACATGGGTTACCGAGCGATAGTACGGCTCGTGCTTCATAGACGGGCTCAGCGAACTCTTTGGAGACTGCCGGTTGCGGAAGTGCCTGCCTGACTCCATCATGATTGCCTGGAATGAGAATGAGATCCATGTTTTCAGGTATCTGTTCGACGAATCTGGCCGCAAACTTGTACTGCTCATAGATGTCAGGAATGCTCAGCTCTTCCTCTTGGCGCGGGTATACTCCTATTCCGTCTACGAGATCTCCCGCAATGATCACGTACTTCGTTTGGTGCGCAACACGTACCTGCTCAGGTGTCCCCACCTTGCCGTTCAGCCACAGAATGGCTCGATTGAATACGTCTTCCAGGAATTTGTTGCTGCCCACATGTATGTCAGAGAGAAGAACGGCATAGATCTCCTCTTCTGCTCCTCGTGGCTTCCTTTCTGGGATATCTGGGAGTATGATCCTCTCGGCGACCAGAAGGTCGCTTCGGCTTCTTACAGCCTCGATGCAGACAACTTGGTCGAGTGGTGCCCTCATCGCCATTTCGTAGAGTTGACGATCACGATCGGTCTGAACCAGAACTGTCGCTGCATCCTCAAGATCATCCACTGTGAGGAACAGTCTATCTCCTCGTTCGCGCTTGTCCATTATCATTCCGATGATTTTCACGTGTTCGTTCGGTTGAGCACTCAGAGCGTTTGAGATCGTGCCTGCGTCTCTTGCATCGGTTCTTCTCTGCAGGATCTCCCGCAGTTTCGTGAATCTATCGCGAAAGTGGAGGCTGAATTCTTCGATTGATCCGGCGAAGCCCGGAGTGCTTGACGGATCCTTCAAGACCTTGATTTTGCTCTCAACTTCGGATGCAAGTGGCGCCGCAGCCCTGACCGATTCTTGTATCTGTACGCTTTGGCCGGGTGAGCGCAACCGGTTAGTCGCTTGCTCCACAATGTCGCGGTCGATTAGGTGCGGTCCCTCTTCCTTCCCACGTGCTACAGCAAGTAGCTCATCAGTGAGCTTGTCTTGGTCAAACTGGCTGGTCGAGGTGCGGAGAAGGTCGAAAGCCTCTGTGTTGAGCTGCCATCCTGCGGAGACCAAGCGCTGTAGGATTCGCCTGAACTCGTCTTGGACCTCCATGTGGCAGCCTTCTCTTCAGGATTCCAGAAGCGTGTGTAGTCTCTAGATCATGTTGTGGATATCTTAAACGGAGTGGTAAGCCCTCATGATCACTTCATTAACCAGTGATCACGCAACGATTGGTCGGTGTTGAAGTAGGCTTGGATCTCCGTCGGCTCCAGAGAACATCAGACGGAACATACTTTGTGACACTTCCAAAGGCTTGGGTCACCAAGAACAAGCTGGAGAAAGGCGCCATTCTGAGTTTCTCTGAACGAAAAGACGGGAAGATCCTCGCTGAACCCTACGGTGGGCAAGAACGGAAGATAACCACTGTCACGCTAACGCCAAGCCCGTTACTGCAGCGCGAGATCGAGGAGAAGTATCTGCTCGGATACGACGTATTCGAGATTGTCTCTCAGCAGGTCATTCACGTGGACACACGGGAGGCAGTCAGGAGGACCGCCAGAAGCCTGGTTGGTTTGGAGATTGTGGAGGAGGATGCAAAGAAGATCATTATCCAGTGCCTAATCGAGCCCTCCCTTCTGTTTCCAGACCGGATCCTGCGGAGACTGCACTTGATCACGTTAGGAATGCAGAAGGATGCCATCTCATCCTTTGCACGCGGCGACGCAAAGCTAGCACATACGGTCGTTGAACGCGATGAGGATGTTGACAGACTGTATTTCCTGCTCGTGAGAGTTGTTAGAGCGGCTCTCACTGATCCGGCAATCGCTGACAAACTAGGGACCAATCCCATAGACTGCTTGGATTACAGGATTCTCGCGAGCCTCGTCGAGAACTTCGCTGACCATGCCACTGACATCGCAGAGAGTACATGGCCTCGATCGAAGGGCAAACCCACCGACGGCACCATCCGAAGCATCGAGAAGGCAGGTGATGCGCTCAATCGTATGCACAAGGAAGCGGTTGAGGCCGTCTTCGCAAGGAACCTGGCTCTTGCTCAGGAAGTGGCCAAACTCTATGATGAGGCTAGAGCGAACATCAAGACCGCGGAACGTGGATTGGTCAACGCAAAGCCTGAGACAATCGATCGCCTGACAACTGTAGTGTCAGCCCTCAAGGCGATGTCGGAAACAAACGTCGATATCGCGGATCTAGCGGCTACCCGGTAGAGCGACGCCGCTTCTGTCTCTTTCGTTGTCTTCTATGTGTAGCCAGATAGTAGAGTGCACAGATTGTCTTGGCATCTTGGATCTCGCCACTCTCTATTCTCCGCAGGCCATCATGCAAATCAATGGTTCGAGTGCTGATCGTCTCGTCTTCCTCTGGTTTCGCTTCGGTTCGGATCAAGCGAGTGGCAACGAAGAAGTGCATCCTCTCTGTGCTATATCCGGGAGCTAGATAACAGGAGAAGGCCTTCCGGATGTTTCCGGCAGAGTACCCAGTTTCCTCGACTAGCTCCCTCTTCGCACACGAGAGGGGGCTCTCAGCTTTCTCAAGTGTTCCCGCCGGGATCTCCAGCAGCTGCCTGCCAGCCGCGGTTCGATACTGTCTCGTGACTACGATCGTCTGGTCGTTCAGGAGGGGAATGATCGCGACTGCTCCTGGATGCTCGACGACTTCCCTAGTTGTCACCAGACCGCTTGGCAGTCGGACCTTCGCGACTCGAAGTCTGAGCAGCTTTCCCCTGTATGGGTAGCGTTTGCTGGTGACCATTTCGGACATGTTGCTCAATCTCCCCGTATGGGGGGAGCGATATAGATGCAGCCACAGGGAACGGGCTACCTGACCTAGCGCACCAAAAAGCAGCAGTAAACGTTCATTAATACTCACAATTTTGGGCAGAAAGTCCCGCTACGCGTTCAGCCATAGAAGGTACCGGGCCTGCCCCTTGCAATGGGAGCACCTGCATACGGGGGTTGGTACGAATTCAGCTGGCACCCATGATTCCAGACTGTGTGTTCGGCTTTCAAGCCCGCAGTTTGTGCAGAAGACCCCTTCCAAGGTCCATGCCAGCTTCTCTGAGCCGCACTCACAGGGTTCCTGTTCGAACTCTAAGTCAGCATTTGTTATCCTCACAACTCGTTTGAGGAACTTCTCGCGGTAGTATCGCTTTCGTTTCCACATCAGGTAGCATTCGTGAGAGCAGACGCGTCGGGGCCTGCCGAAGGTGTAGGGTATTTCTTTTCCACAGACGACACATGCCGCGTTGGCCATGGGTGATCCCTGTTCTGTTCGGCTGGACCTCCGACTTGCATATGGGCATGTCTTAAGGCTATTCCGGTGCCTGTGAAGGCAAAGTGGGCGCTTAGTTTCGGAGAAGATGCAGGCACTCCGCCCTGACTGCGCGTTTGGGTCGTAACATTTTCAGTCGTCTCTAATCTAGGGTCCAGAAATCCCACACGAACCAATACATCCCTTCGAGAAGGTGGAATGGAGAAAAGACAGAACTGTTGAAAGAACGGTATTAGAGTCTCGATGACGCATGTACCGGGAAGCGATTAGAGAACGACATTTATGCGTGGCATGTATCCGGTCGTGGTAGCCCGGGTTGCCGAGCCAGGTACGGCGACAGAGCCTATGCGTTTCGGTGCGCTGGGCGTTGAACCTCGAGATCGCAAAGAATTGGACCAAGTAAGCTGTTGGTCCTCTGGGCCGCGTGGGTTCAAATCCCACCCCGGGCGCCTACACAACAACCAAAGGGTCACGTTCCACTACAGGGTACGCTTTCTCATCAGCGTTTCATAGATTCATGAGAATCCCGAAAGGCTCTTACGTTATTCGAATAGCATTCGTGGTTAGGAAGGAGCCTTGTCATCTAATTCGACGACATTGCGAATTGTGTTCTTGACGGTAGTATTCGTGACCGCGTGTCTGGTTGGTCCAATGATACCTCACGTGTACGCATGGAACTTGACAGCGAATCCCCCGAGCCAGACCACCACGCCGGGCGGTACAGCCACATACTCCATTTCGGTCTTCTACGACGCCGCTGAGCTTCCTCTCCCGCCAGTGAGTCTCTTGGTTTCTCCCCCAGAAATCGGAATAACTGCCGATTTCTTACCTAACAGCGGGATTGTCCCATTCAACTCCGTTATGACGGTGCACGTTGACCCTGCGAAACCTCCAGGTGTATACACCCTGAATGTGTGGGCGCATCCTGATGGTGTGCCCTTTCCGGGACCCGGCAATAGGGCAATCAATGTGCAAGTCATCGTCCAACCGGTTGGACCAGCGGGAACAGACTGGCAACTGTCAAACCCCACATTGTCGCCGCCTTCTCCCAACGTGGGTGATCCAGTCACTTTCGAGGTTGTTCTCGTGGCCTTGTCATCAAGTCAGCCGTTTCCACAGAGTCTCGCAATAGTTGCGCGGCTGGATGGTGCAATCATAAGCGGCGGCACCATTAACTATCCGGGACCAGTAGGCACGATGGCGACGGTCTCTTCCACGCCTGCGTGGCCTGCGACAGCCGGTACACACACGATTGTTTGGACCATAGGCCCGGGTGTGCTAGATCCCAACCCAGGCAATAACGAGGTCTCCCGGACATTCACGGTTGGGCCGCCTCCGGCACAATTCGACTTTGAAGTATTGGCTTCACCCACCGAGCAGACAGCGACACCTGGAAGCAGCGCAAGCTACACTATTACAGTGAATCTCCTCTCAGGATCGACCCAGAATGTTGCTCTGACTCTATCAGGAGAACCAGAAGGAGTCACTAAATCATTCTCCACATCATCAGGGAACCCCGCTTTCTCATCAATACTGACTCTGTCCACGGCCTCATCTGTCTCGCCGGGAAGCTACTCGATGACCGTGACTGGGAGTGGTGGAGGCAAGACTCACGCAGTGACGATTAGGCTAATTGTCTCGCAAACGAAGGATTTTCGAATCGACATTAGCCCGCCAACTCAGACTATCAGCCAAGGTCAAGTCACATCGTATTCCCTCAGCATCGTCGGACTGAACGGGTTCAATTCACAAGTCTCGCTGTCACTTGTTGGCCTGCCTGCGGGTGCGAACTATGCTTTCAGCGTCCCTTCAGGAACGCCCGATTTCTCTTCAATCCTGACCGTGACTCTCCCGAACAATGTTCAGACCGGTTCTTTCACGTTGACAGTCACCGGCTCAGGCGGAGGACTCAACAGAGTCGCTAACGCCGTACTGGTCATCACTGCTGCTCAGACACAGACCCAGATCCAGACACAAACAACGACCGCAAAAGGAGGATTGCTCGAAACGTTGCTACAGAGCAATCTTCTGCTCATCGGCATTATCATTGCCGTCGTACTGGTCGCTCTTGCATTGCTGGTCCGTAGGCGAAAGCCTTCATATCCGCCACCCCCGCCGAAACCGTGCCCGAGATGTGGCCGCTCGCTCATGTACGTCAAACAATACGACAGATGGTACTGTAATAGCTGCAAAGAATACAAGTGACATTTCATCGCGCAGCTCACAGACAGGAATCAAGCTTCTTCCTACTTGGGATTCATCTGAGTCGCTAGGCTGGCCTCTTAACCGAACAACTAGGAGTGGTCCGGTTGCTACAGGATCAGTTTTCCGTACGAGATCAAGTCTTTCATTGTGACGATGCCGACGAGCGTGCCCTCCTTCTCGACGATCGGTAAGTGGCGTATGTTGTTTCGTCGCATGTGCGCGTAGGCCTCTTCCACAGGCGCCTGCGGGGTACATGTCACACCAGGACTTTTCATAACATCCTTCACGAGGGTTCTGTTCGGGTCATGTCCTGATGCAGCACACCTAACCAAGTCGCTCTCGGTCACTATCCCAACAACTTTCTCCTGATCAACCACGACGACGCAACCAATCTTCCTCTCGAGCATGGTCTTTGCAGCATTGACCAGAAGATCCGAAGACTTCGCGGTGGCGACTTCTTTGTTCATGATTTCTTCGATTTGATCGAGAATTCTTGGAAACATGCTGAGACCGCACGGCTGGAAGTTCAGCATGAGCTGATAAATGTATTTCCGCTCAGAACACGGTGGCCCCTTCGTTTCCGGGAAGATAACAGGTACTACTGGGTGCGGAGGCCTTTCCTTTCGAGATAGGCGCGCACGTCTAGTGCGGCTCGGCATCCATCGCCCGCGGCTGTTACAGCCTGCCTGTAGTGGAAGTCACGTACGTCTCCTGCCGCGAAGGCTCCTTCCACGCTGGTTGCAGTTGCTTGCCGTGTGACAACGTATCCTTTCTCGTCCAGCTCGATCTGACCTTGGAATATGGACGTGTTAGGTTGGTGGCCTATCGCGACGAAGACGCCGTCGCATTTGATCACTTCCTGCTTTCCGGTCCTGACGTTTCTGACGCGGACGCCCTCGACTTTCTGTTCGCCGAGAATCTCTTCCACGACGGAGTCCCAAACGAAGGATATCTTGGGATTACTGAATGCACGCTCCTGCAAAATCTCGCTAGCACGAAGTTTGTCACGCCGGTGAATTATGGTGGCATGGTTCACGAAACTCGTGAGAAAGATGGCATCCTCAAGCGCCACATCGCCACCCCCGACAGTCACCGTGTCCTTTCCTCTGAAGAAGAACCCATCACACGTTGCGCAACTTGAGACTCCTCGTCCTCGAAGACGGGTTTCAGATTGAAGTCCTATCCATTTTGCAGAGGCACCAGTTGCTATGATCATGGCATTCGCTTCGTATGCCTCGCTACTAGTCTTGACTTTGAATGGACGGTTCTTGAAGTCCACTTCCCTTGCGTCGTCTTGAATGAACTCTGCACCGAATCGTTCTGCTTGCTTTCTCATTCGTTGGATGAGTTCGGGACCGAGTATTGGTTGCTCAAAACCTGGAAAGTTCTCAACCTCTGTTGTCAGCATCAGTTGCCCGCCAGGAATTGCGCCAGCGATGACCAGTGTCTTCAGCAACGCACGGCCAGAGTAGACCGCGGCGGTAAGTCCTGCTGGACCAGAACCGATGACAATCACGTCATAGACCAATAGATCCATCCCGATTGCGAGTTAAGTGACCTCATCAAGTAACGAGGTCTACTTGAGGTTTCACTGTTCTCAGGCGTTCCCACAACCCAGCCGCGGAGGCTTGGGTTTTCCTTTGAACCTCCGCCTCGTCCACTGTCGTGACGGCGCGATCTTTCATGAGGATTCTTCCGCCAACAATCACTGTCCTAACATCGCGCCCTTCTGTCCCATTGATCAAGTGTCCAACAACGCTGTCTGAGCGAAGTGGAGTTGGAAGAACGTCTGGCTTGACTATGATCAGGTCTGCTTTCTTTCCGACTTCAATCGAGCCAAGCTGATTGGCCAGCCCATAGAGTTCGGCCCCTCTGATCGTTGCCATCTCAAGGACCGTGTACGCATCGATTGCGTTAGGATCTCTGGAGACCGCTCGGTGGATCAGGAATGCCGCTCGCATGTTCTCGAATCCGTCGAAGATGTAGCCGTCGTTGCCCAATCCGACAGAGATCCCGTGTCTAAGCATGCTCAGAACCGGAGCGGTCCCCACGGCGTTGAGCATGTTACTCATGGGATTGTGGGCCACTTTCGCTCCGGATTTCGCAATTATGTCTAGGTCGTTGTCATTCACGTGGACACAATGAGCAAGCACAACATCTGGACCTAGAAGGCCAACATCTCGGAGTCGCTCGAGCGTGCGTTTCCCATAACGCTCGATATTGTGCTGGAGATCTCCGAGGC
>JBAVVE010000220.1:0-15375 GCA_049697135.1 Bathyarchaeia archaeon
GGATTCACGACTAGTCAGTTCAGGCACCCACAGCCCAATCGACCGAGGACTCATTGTATGAGGCGCGCGTTCTGTTCTTGGTATCTGATTCTGATCTAGTCGATTCTGATGCTGTGAGCCATCCTAAACTCTAGCCCCTTGGGGAAGCTGATTTGGCGGGCCCGGTGGGATTTGAACCCACGATCTCTGGCTTTCCGCCGAGTCATCCGCAGGCTTCCGCGAGGAGGTTATCTCTCCCCTCAACGTCATGATCCGTGCTAGACTACGGGCCCGAGCAACCTGAGATGCGAAATCCTACGCATCTGAGTCTCTGAGACTTCCTAGGTGTTCATACTGAGGCTATGTGGTTTTCGGAGTATCTCCTGACTGATCTGTGCTCGCGGATGTTACCGCTCGTTCAAGGGCGTCGGCGACATTTTCGCGTCCCATCGCTTCGATGTAGGGCCCGAGCCTTGGGCCTCTAGGTGATCCTAGAAGCATTCCATAGAGCATCCTGAAGAACTCCGGTGGATCGATTCCGTTTTTCTTAGCGACTTCAAATATGGAATTCTGAAGGACATCAACAGATGTCGGTCCTCTTATGATGCCGATGAGCTCGCGGAGCGCATTCGCCTCCATACCGGAAAGCGTAGTGATATGTTCCGTTATCTCGGCGAAGTCCTCCGCCCAGTTTCGTGCATATCGTAGTCGTGCGTCAATGTCTTGCTGTTGGTCTCCGCGCAGGTAGCCGTACTCCTCCAGCTTGGAGAGGGCGTATTCGTTCTCCTTGCCTTTCGGAGCGATTTTCGCAAGGTAGACCAAGAGATTGTATGGGATGTGAGCATCAGGTCGTTCAGGAGGCCTCAGGCGCCAAACATACTCGTAAAGGCCTTTCAACCCCACCAGTTCGTTCTTATCTTCGACCACTTTCTTTCCGAAGTATATGTCTTCGAGTTTGTCAAGTTCTGTGATGTACGTCGGGATGTCGTCTACTGAAAGCGTCCTCGCGCCGACGATTCGTTTTAGCATGAGCAGTATCAGGGACTCTGGCGAGGCGTATCGCAACCATATCTGCGGCGTAAGGATGTTACCGACTGACTTCGAGATCTTCTTCCCGGACTTGTCAAGGAACATCTCATACCTAATGTGATATGGCGGCGCATACCCAAGCACATCCTGACAGATGCGGTCGTTCACTCGGACCGAATCCATGATGTCTTTGCCGTATGCCTCGAAGTTGATTTCGAGCGCTTCCCACCTAGCCGCGAACTCGCTCTTCCAACTCAGCTTCCCGAGACCACTGAGTACATCAACCTCGCCCCTGAAGCCACATCCTTCAAGCTCCTGGCCTCTGATCTCAACTTGGCCTTCACATGAATAGAGGACCTTGTGTTCTTCTGGGAGGTACTTGTAGGCCAGAGTCGTGTAGATTCTTCCGCATCCTCCGCAAATCGGAAAGTACGGAAGAACTTCTGTGTACTTCTCCTGCCCCAGCTCCTCCTTTATGATCTTCGCAACCCTGTCAGCATTCTCCAGGATCTTCAGAATCTGGTTGTTGTATAATCCCTCACGGTAGGCCTTTGTTGCAGAGAGGAACGTGTACTCGACACCGCATCTATCCAGCGCTTCGCGTAGGAGCGAACTCATGTGGTCTCCATAGCTTCCATGGCAGTTGAACGGATCCGGTATCGACGTAACCGGATAACTCAGATATGTCGCAAGCGATGCCGGCATCCCTGTCGGTACTTTTCTCAATCCATCCATGTCATCAGAGAAGGCTATGTACTCAGCCTTTCTGCCCAACGATTCTATTGCGAGCTTGATCGCGTATGATCTGACGCCATCACCTAGGCTACCAACATGCGGGATTCCAGAAGCGCCTAGCCCGCTCTCAGTCCGAATCACAGTTGGTTTTCTACCCAGCTGATCTTCTCTCTCTAGGACTCGTTGCGCGACAAGGTCGAGCCAGGTCCCCCTTCCAATGATCTGTCTCGACATACGATGCGCTCCCGAACGATGACCTTCTATTCACTTGGCGAATCATAAAGCTTTGATGAAACCGGACAACCGAATCTCGGAAACCAGCTCCAGTCACGACGGATCAGGAAACCCTTTTTAGCGCAAGCCAATGGCTAAGTGCGCACATCTCACGCCTAGAGGAGTGAGATGAGAATCTATCAACAGAAACCAGAATCGGTGAATCCGAGACATGTCAAAAGCGGGAAATCCGAAGGTTTGGCTCTCTCTCATGGCATTTGTCGGAATCGTGGCTGCTCTAGACTACCTGCTCTTGGACTATCTCGTCTCACACGGACTTGAGCCAAAGCTCTACCCGGTACAGGTCGCGAGTTTCCAACTCCCCATCCCGCTGTTAAGCTTGACATTCGTCGGACTACTGATTGTGGCAATCGTGGCATGGCTCAACATGTCAAGCATTCCCATTTCAGTGGCGAGAGAGATGTCTCAGCTTGAGAAGCTGCGCATACTGAGAGCTGCAGGAGTCGCGCTTTTCCTCTTCAGCGCGGTCCTCTTCGGACCGTACATCATTGGAGCAAGCGTTTTCTGGAGACAGATGGCGCTTGTGGGTAAGGGTATCCCGCAACTTGCAGGTTTCCTGCAGAGCTTGTTCTATTCCATCCAACCTGTGGCGGTCTTGGACAGTTTGACGAAACTTGCGATATCCCAGAACGTCGCAGCCGCAGCGCTGGTTGCCGCTTCGGGACTGATAGGGCATTATCAGCGGCGTATCAGGCGGATGCGATAGATTCGTCGCACAAGCAACTGTCTATATCACACTAACTATCACCTAGTTCTGCTGATTCGCGAATGGCTCAGTTCACTTGTCGTACAATCGACATCCTGACCGGGCATCGTACAGTCCTGCTGAATCGGAAAGACTGCGAACACGTGGACATTCGTGCTCATGACCGCGTCAATCTGAGAAAAGGGGACAAGAGCGCAACCGCGACTGTTGACACCACCACAACAATAGTTCACGTTGGCGAGATAGGAATCACCAACGATCTCATACCAGAATTGGGCGTGAACGAAGGCGAAGTCATCGACGTATCTCTCCTTCCCGCTCCTGCATCTGCGTCCTTCATTCGCAAGAAGGTAATGGGACATAAGCTCTCGAAGGATGAGATCTACTCGATAGTTCAGGACGCAGTCAAAGGCGTGCTCACAGACGTAGAAATGGCTGGGTTCCTGATGGCTCAGCATTTCCTTGGCATGACGGATGAGGAGGAAGTCTGGCTTACAAGGGCGATGGCAGACACTGGAGAGAAGATCGATTTTGAGAAACCAGTGTACGACAAGCACTCTGTGGGCGGTGTTCCAGGAAACAAGGTGAGCCTTCTTATCGTTCCGATCATAGCTTCGGCTGGTCTGCTGATCCCGAAGACAAGCAGCCGCGCAATCACAAGTCCGTCTGGCACTGCAGACACAATGAGCGTCCTCGCCCCAATCGAGTTCTCTGCGGCGGAATTGAAGAAGGTAACACTGAAGACCGGGGGAGCGATTGTATGGGGAGGAGGCCTTCACCTTGCGCCTGCTGATGACATTTTCATCAATGTTGAGCATCCGTTGCGAGTTGACCCAGAACCACAAATGATCGCGAGTATAATGGCGAAGAAGCTAGCGGTAGGCGTTGACTTCATGGTCCTTGATCTGCCGGTAGGGCAGGAGGCAAAGATCCCGTCGTCGGATGAGGGACGGAGACTCTCATTCAAGTTCATTAACATGGGTGACAAACTCGGAATCAAGGTGAGATGCGGAATCACCTACGGCGGCCAACCAGTCGGGTACACAGTAGGGCCGGCACTGGAAGCGCGAGAAGCCTTCGAGGCACTTGAGGGACATGGCCCCGCCAGCCTGATTGAGAAGTCAACATCGCTTGCAGGTATGCTCCTTGAACTCGGGGGCAAAGCTGTTCGCGGCGGAGGACAAGAACTAGCAAAGCAAATCCTCGCCTCAGGTAAGGCCTTGGGAAAGATGCGCGAGATAATAAACGCTCAAGGAGGAGACAGCAAAATCCAATCAAGCGGAATCCCAGTCGGCCAATGCAAAGCAGAGATAGTCGCCCCGTGTGACGGCTACATAACACACGTCTCCAACGCTGCCATCAACCAGATTGCCCGTGCGGCAGGGGCGCCAATCGAAAAGGGAGCCGGCATAATCTTGCATGGAAAGGAAGGGCACAAGGTCTCAAAGGGACAGACGATCATGGAGATTCTTGGGGAAAGAGACTCTCGCGTCGACGAGGCCTACGGTCTAGCTGTAAAGCTGGCACCGATCAGCATCGAAGGCATGCTTCTCCAAGAGGTATCCTCCGACTAGTCGCAGATCCGCAGAAAGGCCCCCTTTCCAGATCGAGATTGGTCAGACGAACAAGCCTTAAGCCCTGACGCACCCGTTTCTGGGCAGAGCTACGACAGAATCCAGTGACACGTCTCCATGCTGCACAACTGTCCGATCTGCAACAATGCGACAGTCGAGGGATCGCTGTTCTGTAAGGCACATGACCGAGCACAAGTGCAATTCGAGTCTGCATTCGGCAAATGGCAACACGCGTATGGCAGCCAGCTTGAGAAGAGGGCGTTTCTCGAACGACTCCTGCAGCTCCCCGAGACCGGCAGGAAATCATGCGAAGTAGCACGTTTCCTTCTGGAGAAGGGTTCAACGTGAGGACCACGCTCATAATCGCGGAGAAGCCGGACGCGGCTCTGCACATCGCTGAAGCTCTTCATCCTCACGGTGAGCCGAGAAAGCTAAGCCGCAAGACGGTTCCAGTCTACGAAATCGTTCGCCCCGCTGAGCGAGTTCTCGTGTGTTCTGCGCTCGGTCACCTCTACAAAGTGGAGCAGATTGGAGGCGCGTCACGTCGGGACTACCCCGTCTGGGAATATGGTTGGAAACCGATCCACGCAAGCGAACAAGGACGCGCAAGACAGGAAAAATGGCTTGACGCCATAGCCGGACTCGCCAAGGAAGCCGACACTTACGTCAACGCATGTGATCTCGATGTCGAAGGATCTCTAATCGGATACATGATCCTGAAGTATGCATGCAACGGGGCCCACTCAGTAGCGAAGAGGATGAAGTTCAGCACGCTAACTCCCGAAGAGTTGCGACGTGCATATGAGAACATGCTACCGCAGCTTGATTTTCCCCTCGTGAACGCTGGTCTATGCCGCCACGAAGTAGACTGGCTATATGGAATCAATCTCTCGCGTGCATTGACAGAGTCTGCTAGGAGAGTAAGCAACAGATACGCTACTCTCAGCACAGGGCGAGTTCAAGGCCCGACCCTAAGGTTTGTCGTCGAGCGCGAGCAGCAAATCGAGACATTCGTACCCATCCCATATTGGGAGATCCAAGCCAACGTGGAGATCAATGGGCAAACCCTCCAAGCCGAATATGAAGCGCCAAAACTCGACACCAAAGCAGAAGCCGAGGGAGTTGCTTCAAAGTCACATGGAAAGGAAGGTCTGGTCGGAGACATCGAGTCCCACGCCGCTCAGGTTCCCCCTCCCGTTCCTTTTGATCTTTCAACGCTTCAAGCAGAGGCGTATAGACACTTTAGAATGGTCCCTCGTGAGAGTCTCGGAGTTGCAGAGCGTCTCTATCTCGACGCTATCATATCATATCCTAGAACTTCCAGTCAGCAACTACCCACCTCAATCAACTATCGCCATGTTCTTGAGCTCCTGAGCAAGAACACAACCTACGAACCGCTCGCAACCAAGTTGCTGAACACACATAACCTCTTGCCGAATGAAGGAAGGAAGACTGACCCTGCCCATCCGGCGGTATATCCAACGGGGGCTCCTCCGAAGCGACCTCTCGAGCCGAAACAATCCAAGGTTCTCGATCTCATTGTCAGGCGGTTCATGGCAGTCTTCGGCCCGCCTGCAAAACGAGAAACGGTCAAAGCAACGATCAACGTGAACAACTTGAAGTTCTGCCTGAGAGGTTCCCGCATCTTGGATGCCGGTTGGATAGATTTCTACAAACCTTACGCGAGATTTGAGGAGGTCACGCTTCCTCCAGTCAGCAAAGGAACGCATGTGAAGTTCCTGTCGGTCACTGCCGTTGAGAAGTTTTCACAACCGCCACCTAGATACAACCCGAGCAGTCTCCTTCGCGAGATGGAAGCAAACGAGGTAGGGACTAAGGCCACACGAGCTGAGATAATCGAAACTCTCGCGCGAAGAGCATACATCAAGGGCGATAGAATCGAGGTGACACCGCTCGGAATCCAAATCGTCGATGTGCTTGAGAAGTACTGTCCAAGAGTCCTCGACGTTGCGTTCACAAGAGAACTCGAAGAGATGATGGCGGACATCGAACTTGGAAAAGAGAAGAGGCAACGAGTAGTCAGCGAAGCGATCAGTCACTTGCGGCCGATCATGGATGAATTGAAGACCCACGAGCAGGAGATTGGGGGGCAACTCAGCTCTACGATCAGACAAGCGCAAGCCGCAGAGCTGACTTTCTCTGTTGCCTGCCCGAAGTGCGGACGCGTGTTGCATGTGGTAAGAAACCGAAAGAGTGGAAAGCGCTTCATCGGATGCCTTGGGAAATGGGAAGCGGGATGTAGCTTCACCCTTCCACTTCCGCAACTCGGAAGGTTGAGTCTACTGGACCAGCGATGCAACAAGTGCGGCTTCCAGTTGGTCAAGGTCACGTCCAAGGGAAGGCGCCCTTTGATCACATGTCAAATGTGCTATGTCAAGAAGTGACGCAATCACTTTGTAGTTTCGATTCTCTTCCATATCACGTGCTGCTTCCCCGCGGCAAGATCCAGCAGAGCGAGCACTCTGACGATCACTTCTAGTTCCAGAACCAGCAGAGCTCGAATGATGCTCGACGGACGTGAGGCAGCCTCACGTGCCATCGCCCGCAACAGTATCCATGTGTGATTCAGGGCGATTCCCTCCATGCTCGTCGCGAACTTCCCCGTCTTCGCCTTGATCAGGAGGTGTCCATAGGTAACCCGTCTCCTCTGAGCGACATAGTCAGAGATCGACGCCGGGACCTTGGTGACGAAGCCGGCTGCAGGAGCAACAAGGACCTTGAAGTCTTTGGTTCGCGCAAATGCTGCAATGTAGGCGTCTTCGTTCACGGTTCCGTCAGGGATTCTTTGGAGAAGACTGGTCCTGAAGCAGTAAAGCTCCCCCATGACGAATGCAAGTTCACCTCTTAGGCTCAATTCAGTGAGGGCTCGCCTCATCACGCGCCATATGATTGCCGCGGACTTCGCAATCGGGCCTTCCTCGGAATTCCCGACTATCGGTAATCCTCCAACCACGCCAATCGTCTCATCGCAGAATGCCCTCAGGACTTCACCAACAGAGTCCCAAGCGAGCCTTACGTCGGCATCTGCAAGTACAAGTAGCCCGCTGGGACACATTGTCAAGATGCGGTTGATGGCTCGTGCCTTGCCCGATCGAACTTTCTCCTCGACGAGCAGAACTCTGGGTTCACCTCTCCTGATCTCGCGAACAATGCCAACCGTGTTGTCTGTGCACCCGGAAGCGACCACGATCACTTTCGAGTCTTGCGACAAGCCTCTCTGAGTCAGAAGATCGTCGAGTAGTGCCTTGATGTTCCTCTCTTCGTTGTACGCACAGACTCCAACGGTTACGTTCATCGGCATGCCCCTACATACACTGCTGACGGCCAGATCTTGCCAGAAAAGGCTGATCTACCACGAGCTTATCAAGAGCGCCCCGAGAATCCTGCAAGCCAAATGGTGAGCATATACAGTACTGGGCTCTGCACGTGTCGAGAAGACGGCTCATTCTCAGGCTTGTCTTCGCACAGGCAAGAGTTATGTAGAAACTGGTGTGGTCACTTGTGTCGATCGCAGATTGGTGGAGTCTCCTGTCACCGCTCTCGCCTGAACTCTTCAGCTTGTCACAGCAGGCCATACTAGTTCTTTGTGCGATCATTTCTGGGCTTCTCGGAGTCTACGCCATTCATGTCTGGATTCTCACGCTGCTGGCGTTTCGAAGAAGAGCACCGCCGACCGTCTCGCCTCCTAGTGCTTGGCCTTCTGTGTCCGTTCACATTCCTGTATACAATGAGAAGTCGGTCATATCGCGGCTGCTTGATTCAATCCTTGCATTTGATTATCCGCCAGACAAGCTTGAGATCATCATTGTTGACGATTCAAGCGACGACACGACCGGACTCGTTCAAGCCTACGAGAGGAATCATCCGGGGATCGTGACTGTCATCCACCGTAAGAATCGAGACGGGTTCAAGGCAGGTGCGCTACAGACTGCTCTGGCAAGAAGCAAAGGCGAGTTCTTCGCGGTCTTCGATGCTGATCACGTGCCCCCTCGGGATTTCCTTTGGAGAATGATCCCGTACCTGTCCTCTGACAACACGGTTGCATTCGCACAGGCACGTCCGACCTACCTGCATGATGGGGACTCGTGGGTGGCCCGTGCTCTAACTCTTGGGACAGATTCATACGCCTTCGTTGATCAGGAGGCTCGATTCTCAGCCAACCTCCTAACACACTTCAGCGGTGGCGGCGCAGTATTCAGAAAAACGGCCGTAACCGGCGTTGGAGGATGGAACTCCGAAACGCTCGCTGAAGATCTTGACCTATCCATACGTCTGCGATTGAAAGGCTGGCGTTATGTGTACGATGAGTCAATCGCTTGTCCGGGTGAGGTGCCGGCATCATTCTCCATACTAAGACAACAGCAATTCAGATGGGCAAGCGGTTTTGCGGGCTGTCTGAAGAAGTACCTGCGTAGTCTGGTCACGACAAAGCAGATGTCGCTTGTGCAGAAGGCGGAGGCAGTGGTCTATTTGACTGGCTATCTCGCTTCTCCGCTTATTGCAGTTGGAGTCCTTCTGGCAATTCTATACTGCTTGGTGTTTCCGCTGGACTTCATCGTCAATGGATATCGGAGCGATGCTCTGGTTGCTTTCACAGCATTGGTGTCAGCGTTGATCTACACAGCACCGCTTGCATTGTTTACTGTTGCAACCCTCAGATCTACCGATGGATTGCTGCGAAGGGTAGGGCGTCTGGTGGATCTCGTCTATTTGGGCGTGCTCTCTGTGGCGATTTTCCTGACGAGCGCTAGGGCTGCACTCAATGGCTTTCTCAACCGCGCTGTATACTTCTATAGAACACCGAAACATGGGGATGCTGCCACGTCACAGGCGAGTGATTGAAGATGAGCCAGATGCCCAAGGTTTGCGTCGCGGTCCCTACCTACAACGAGGGCGAGAACGTCTCCAGATTGATACCGATGCTCCTCGGGGTCTTTCGCGACAACACCATCGACGGATGGGTTCTGATTGTCGATGACTCAAGCGCTGACGGGACAGGCGAGATCGCAGACGCACTCTCGAGAGAACATCGGAACATTCGAGTCATCCACAGAACGGCGAAGCTTGGGATCGGCAGTGCCTACAAGGAGGCGTTCAGCACAGCACTGATGGATGCAGAAACCGGAATCATCGTCGAGATGGACGCCGACCTCTCGCACGACCCCATATACCTCCCATCGATTCTGCACGCCGCTCAGCAGTCAGGCGGAATCGGACTTGGGTCTCGCTATGTGAAGGGAGGGCGTGTGGAGGGTTGGTCAAGGAAGAGAAGGCTCGTCAGCTGGGGTGCAAACTTCCTGACTCGCATGATCCTCGGACTACATGTCAAAGACGCAACAAGCGGCTACAGGGCCTACACCCGTGGAGCTCTCACAAAGATCGGATACCTAGAAGCCGGCACAAAGGCTTACGCCTTCCAAGTCGAAATGCTACATAGGTGCGAGAAACACAAGTTCCCAATCCAAGAGGTCCCCATCACATTCTATGAGCGCAAGGTGGGGAAGTCGAAACTAACGAAGGGGGACATTCTCGATTTCCTAAAGACCCTCTTGCGTCTTAGGCTTCGGTTCTGATCCTACCCTACTTGAGTTGGCCTCGCTTGTCGACGACGAGGAGAAGTGAGATGACCAAACCTACAGCATACAGGATGAGAGATGCGTTGAACACCGTCACAATGTCGCTTGAATACCACCCGGACAGTGTGACCGAGTAGAAGACTGTCGAGAGCGTCTCGACGATTGCTAGAGGAAACAGAAGCAGTGAGAGCCACAACGCAAATCGTCGTCCAAGGAACACTCCGAGGCCTGTGACGATCGAGACCAAGCTCAGGATTATGAGGGGTATCAATCCTATGTCGTAGAGGGCACAGAATACGAGCCCGTAGAGCCCGAGCACTATGAATATCGCACTTGCGACTAGGAGCCCGGTGGCATGAGTACGCTCGATGTTTGCCTTTCCAGCCATTGCTCTCAGCTCACGGTCGCAGGCATAACGCAGGGTCATGTATATTGTTTTATTGATTCATGGTTGCACCGAAGATGAGTGAAGATAGCTGAGCAAGCGAGCGAAAGCAACCGATCGGAAGATCCGTATGAAGTGGGCAACAGGGTGGAAAAAAAAGGGCTTGGGTGTCTTCTACCAGAGCGGTATCCTTGCGAACTTCCTATGGAGGATCGCGTCCAGTCCGAGCACCCTTCCGCCTGGTGCGATCATCATTGCCAGTTGAGCACCGATCATGACAAGGCCAAGGCCTGCTGCGGAAGGAGAGGTGTGACCTGCAGCCAAGTAGAAGATCACGTTCATGACTATGCCGCCTAGAGCGCCCAAGCGAGTCAGGACTCCGAAGAGCAAGCTAATGCCCACAAGGACTTCGAAGATTGCGATTATTGTGACAACAGTTGCCGCATTTGGTACTGCAGTCTTTGTTAGGAAATCTGCCATGAATGGAAATGGATTAGATTTCGCCCATACGGTGCCAAAGACCTTCGCCATGCCAGCGAAGTAGGCGGTTGAGTTGCTGAGGATGCTCTGCGCCTTTCCGGTGCCTGAGTTAAGCCACTCGTATGCTAGAAACAATCTCACCAGGAGTACCGAGATGGCAGCGTTCGTCAGAGGAAGCTGGACTTTGCTCAATGCTTCAGTTACAGTCATTTCCGTTCGCCTTATTGTGATCGAGATCATAATATTCATACATTTAAGCCTATGTCCTTACCAAGACAGCATCTCTGGTTCCCGAATCTGGGGGATATCTCGACTAGCGCCTTCGGGAGCTGACAGAGCACTAGCGCCTTTTGTCACGTCTTCGTCGTGGAGCAGCCACTCGGCCCCTCAGCCTCTCGGTCAGGCTCATATTTGGATCCGTAGGACAATCCACCCTAGCACCAAGGATAAGCAAATAGCCAGAGTCAAGATCAAAGGAGCATTCACACACGAGTTGGCTGATGCTGTTGATCCCGGATCAAATCCGCTTGCATGTATCTCAGTCACAAATCTTCTCAGGTTTTGAGAAGCCATTCAATGAGGCTAGGTTCGTTGTGTTTGGTGTGCCTTTCGACAAGACCAGCACCTACAGGGCAGGCTCAAAGTTTGCCCCGTCGGCCATACGAGAAGCGTCGCTGAACATAGAGACATACAGCCCCCGATCCAAGTTCGACCTCGAGGACGTCGGGGTCTGTGACATCGGTGACCTACACGTCGTGGACGCGGTCGATGAGACGATGCGGCGATTGTCTGCTGTGGAGAGTGGCATCCTATCAGCCTCAAAGATACCGGTAGCCTTGGGAGGCGAACATACAATCTCGTACGGAACAATCCGATCATTCCCCAAGGATGTTGGTGTTGCATGTTTCGATGCTCACGCAGACATGCGAGACGAATACATGGGCGAGAAGCTGATGCACGCTACTTTCCTTCGGAGGGTGATCGAAATGCTCGGTCCAGACAGGGTTGTACACATCGGGCTGAGAGCACTCTGCAAAGAGGAACTGAGGTTCATCAAGAAGAGCCAGATACAGTCTTTCTCAATGAACGATCTAAAGCGCCATGATGTGAAAGAGAACGCACGCATCGTTCGACGCGCACTTTCCGATTTCAAGAAACTCTACGTGACAATAGACATGGACGTACTGGATCCCGGATTCGCTCCTGGTGTCGGGAATCCTGAGCCAGACGGGATGTGGCCCGACCTGTTCTTCAGCATCGTGACAGGAATCTGCGATGAGAGACTAGCAGGGCTGGATCTCGTTGAGTTGTCTCCCGAGCACGACAGCGGGATCACTGCGCCGCTGGCGGCAAAGACGATCTTCGAGGCGATTTGTGCAACAGAGGCGGCAAGAAGCAAAGCTGAATGAGAGCGAGTTCAGCCAACTCTGACTATTCTCGACAGGAAGTGACCGTTGCAGTCATGCGTGTGAGGATACAGCCGCTGGCTCTTGTCCGACCCGTAGAGCCCGGGCAAACCTATTCTCGGCTCCGAGTCGACTTGCCTGAAGTCAGGGTTCGCCCGGATGAATCGATTGACGACATGCTCATTCTCCTCGGCAAGAATGCTACAGGTGCTATAGACGAGCGTGCCACCCTCACGAACAAGACGCGACGCATTCTCCAGCATAGCCAACTGGATGTGAGCAAGTTGACCTACACGTACGGGATCAACCATCCACTTAGTTGCAGGTGACTTCCAGAAGGTTCCAGTGTTGCTGCACGGAGGATCGAGCATCACAACATCAGCCTCAAGTTTCACCGGAAGAGGCTCGGTGGCATCTCCCAGCAGCGGCTGTGCTATCTTCACTCCAAGACGAGAGATCTCCCTCCTCCAAAAGGACATCCTTGAGAGTGATCTGTCAATCGCATAGATCGTCCCCTTGTTCTGCATCAGTTGGGCAAGATGTGTTGTCTTTGCGCCCGGTGCTGCGCAAACATCGACGACCAAGTCCCCTTGTTCCGGGGATGCCACTGCGCTCGCGAGAATGCTCGCCTTGTCTTGAATCGCGATTCTCCCTTGTCTGTATGGTTCTGTTCGCACGATTGCCCGTCTGGAGTTCAGAACCTTGAACGCGAATGGCAGGTTCTCAACAGGCCTGACCTCTATACCAGCCTTGTCTAGTTCGCGCAGACAGGTTTCCTCACTTCCCCGCAGCGTGTTGATCCGAATGTAGGATGAGGCTTCCTCTAGGTTTCGCTGCATCAGTCTCAGTGCTCCTCGTCTGCCAAGCAAGAACTCACAAGCGGACAGGAACCATGCTGGGTGACAGAGGCTCAGGGCTAGGGTCTCGTCAGGAGGAAGCCCTAGGGTGGCCTCCTGCAAGTCCAAGGCAAGGATTCTTCCGAGCATCAGCTCAATCCGATGCAGATCTCTCCAGCCTAGTGCTGAACGTGCGGCGCGGACCATGCGAACTATGTCGTGATCGCTCGCTCCGTGGAACTTCGTCCAATAACAGAACATTCTAAGGAAGCTCACCAAGCCATGCTGCATCAAGTCGAGATCAAATTGCCTGCCTGCCGCCTTCCTAGTGAGATGGTCTATGAAGCTACGTCGTCGCGTGGTCTCGAGTACAAGCATCTGAGCTGTCCTCAGTCGATTCGGGTCAGTGACCCCGAGCTGTTTGGATGCCCTCGCGAATGCAGCTCGCTCGCTAAGGCGTTCGTGTTCCATCCAGCTTAACGTCTCAATGGCTAGGGCAACAGAGTCTCGCACTCATCTCATCTGCTTCGGTCGGTTCACCCCGACTATGCGGAATCTGACTTTCTTGTCAGGCCTGCTATTACTGTATGCGTTTTGCGGCCAGATCTGGCACAAATGCTTTCTATCTGAGTTGGTTCCCAAATACCTCGGAGTATTCCGCTGGATGCAGACACTCGACCAATACGTTCCCGAGCACTCAGAAACCAACTCTCATCTGAGACCAGTCGACGCAGGTGAGTTGGACATTCCGGCTGCTCCCCCGAACGTTCCGCCTTCCTACTTCGTCTCTATCGGGTATGATGGCGAGAAGCGCTCTTGCTATCTCCGTCTCTATGAGCCGAAGGGTCATCGAATCTACGAATGGTACGACACCACCGGACATCTGCCCTACTGCTTCACAGACAAATCGATTCAGGAGCTATCCAGCAATGAAGCGATCGTCAAGAACCCCGGTTTTGAGAGATTCGAGACAGTTGAGAAATACGATCCACTACGCAGCCTGTCAACGACCCGCACGAAGATCGTCGCGAAGGATCCTCTAACAATAGGAGGGAAACCAGTAGGTTCAATCCGAGATGCCATTCGTGCATGGGAGGCGGACATCAAGTACGTGGAGAACTACATCTATGACTGTGGCCTCGAACCAGGAATGATGTACGAGGTCAAGGGGGGCCTTCTGAAACCTGTCCAGTACTCCCTTCCCGAGGAATCAATCAATCGTGTAAACAGGCTTCTCCAAGCGGAATCGGACGAGTATAGAAGACTCGCACTTGAATGGGTGAGACTTCTGGAATGCCCGGTCCCGACATACCTGCGCGCGGCCGTCGACATTGAGGTCTTCTCTCCTGTAGCGACACGAATCCCCGATGCAGAGCTCGCTGACCAGCAAGTGATATGCGCCAGCCTCGTTGGATCGGACGATCGCAGACGCGTCTTCTTACTGAAGAAGGAGGGCAAGAAAGAAGGAACCACGCCATTGCCCAAGATCGCCTGTGTCGAATTCTACGAGACAGAAAGAGAGCTTCTCGCAGAGTTCTTCAAAGCCATGCTTCCTTACCCGGTTGTGCTGACATTCAATGGCGATGGCTTCGACCTAAGTTACCTCTACCATCGCGCTCAGAATCTCGGTTTCACGAAGGATGAGATCCCCATAGAGATGGGGCGCGATGTTTGCTACCTCAAGCACGGTTTGCACATAGATCTTTACAAGTTCTTCTTCAATCGGTCGATACAGATCTACGCATTCGGCCAAAAGTATCGTGAGAACACGCTTGGCGAGGTCAGCGGAGCCGTACTAGGAAGAGGAAAACTCGAGACATCAGCGCCAGTCTCTGACCTTGACTACGGCGAGCTCGCCACATACTGCCTCAACGATTCCGAGATCACGCTGGAGCTGACACGATTCGATGATGATCTTGTGATGAAACTCATGACAGCGCTCTCCCGGATCAGCTACATGAGCCTAGAGGACGTCTCACGACAAGGCGTTTCAAGCTGGATCAGAAGTATGACCTACTGTCATCACAGAAAACGCAACTACTTCATCCCACGGGCAGACGAGATTCAAGAGCTCAAGGGAGGCACAACGACCGAAGCCATCATCAAAGGCAAGAAATACAAAGGCGCCATCGTCGTCGAGCCCCGTCCAGGCGTTCATTTCAACGTCTCCGTTCTCGACTTCGCTTCTCTCTACCCTTCAATAATCAGAAACTGGAACCTGGGCTACGATACCGTACGCTGCCCCCACACTGACGGGGAGTGCAGGCAGAATCTAGTCCCCGGAACGTCACATTGGGTCTGCAAGAAAACGCGGGCTCTTGAGAGCCTCTTGATTGGCTCATTGAGAGATATAC
>JBAVVE010000221.1:0-7501 GCA_049697135.1 Bathyarchaeia archaeon
CACTCATGGCGAAGGCGAGTACTGCAAAGTTTGATTCTATCGTTACGCTCAACAGGCAAGCTTTCCCCACCGCAATATTGGCAGCGGTACAGGAAAACGTCGATGGCGTCTTCGAGATGAAGGTTCAGGAAGAACCAACTGGACTCACACGCTACTTCAGGGTGCCAAAATTGCGCGGTGCTTCCCATCATACGATGTGGGCCCCCTACGATCTCGACTTCAAGGGTCCGCAAAAGGTTAGCAACCAGAAGCTCTGAATATGCCCGGACAAGCATGATTCATGCGTGACCGCAAAGTAGAGAATGGCAAGCATGAAACTGGAACAACTGAGAAAAGAGATTGAAGAATCTGCCAAGAGTCTTTTCGGCGAAAAAGCCTATCCGATGACCTCTGATTGGATTCCCATTACAGATGTCCTGGCGATCGTCGATCGATTCGAGAACGAATTACGCGTTGAACTAGAGGACGTCTTGTCGAAAGCTATGTCATGTTCTCCTCAGGAACTGAAAGGACTCGTGCAGAGAATCAGAATCGATCTCCTTGGATGACCGAGAACTCCCGTTGATCAGCATCAATGGCAAGCATTTTAATCAAAAGCAGTAGATGAGAGTACGGCGGGCACCGATGAATCGCAAACGTTTCCTAAGTCATCCGATGAAGCCGTTTGAGATCTCTGCTGACAGATCGACCGACCGAACTGTGGCGGAAATGGCTTCCACAGCCTTTCAGGGAAGGAGACTTGGAGAGGCCTTTGAGATCTGGAGTCGAATGTTGAAGAAACGACAGATAGTGATCTGGATGGGCCTCGCAGGAGCAATGGTGCCGGCCGGCATGCGGAAGATTATCACCCGGCTCATCAGAAGAAGAATGATTGATGTCCTTGTAACCACAGGCGCAACGATCTACCACGATGCATACGAGTCTGTCGGAGGGAAGCACTTCAAAGGAACCGACAGGGTTGACGACGTCCAGCTCAGGAAATACAGAGTTGACAGGATGTATGACGTGTACGCTGACGAAAGAAAGTTCTATCGATTGGACAACGAGATCGGAAAAGCCTTCTGTTCAATGCTTCGGGACAACTATCCGTACTCATCACGCCAAATCGCTGAGAAGTTCGGGGAATGGCTCTCTGAGAGAGGTCGAGACAAGGACAGTATCTCAATCGCGGCATACGAGGCAGGTGTACCAATCTTTCTCCCAGCCATCTGCGATAGCTCACTTGGATTCTCGATGATGTTCGCGAACAGGCAGCAAGGACGGAGAATCATTGTCGATCACATGAAGGATGTCGACGAGAGTTCCACGATTACCGAGAAGTCATCAAGAAGTGGAGTAGTCATCTTTGGAGGAGGAGTCCCAAAGAATTTCATACAACAGTCTGCCGTGGTTGCTAGCTATGCGACAAGGCATGATAGAACACACGACTATGCAATCCAGATGACCACCGATGCAGCACATTGGGGTGGCCTGAGCGGGGCTACACTCGAAGAGGCCAAGAGCTGGGGCAAGTATAGTCCGAGAGCACAAATGGTCACCTGCCATGTGGATTCGACGATCGCTTTGCCGATTCTGAGTCAGGCTCTTGCGGACAGATTCAAGAGGATTAGACGAGATATTCCGAAGTTCGACTGGGCAAGAGACACACTTGAAATCACATTCCAGCGATTCAAAGCGTAGGGCGACGGGGCTTTCGGACTACACATCTAAATACTCGCGAAGGTCGGACTAGGAATGGGCCCGGGCCCGTATGGAATGAAGATTCCCGGGAAGCTCAGCCAGGTTGGAGCGACCGTAACACTCTCGACAAACCAGAGTTGTCGAAGCTCATAACCGGTTGGTCGGGCGTTCAAATCGCCCCGGGCCCACCACAACCGATCTGCATTCTGATTGTCGATGTGAGAAGAGGAAACCGATCCGGATAGTCCGACGACGGACCAGATTCACTGTGTTCCCCCATCGCATGATCTGGGGGACGCCTAGGACTCGCGGGTACGTTTGATGACCAGCTGAATATCTTCTGCCTTGACTGTCTTGCGTCCCGCGTGGCCTGCGAGTGTGGTAGCCTCCTTGCCGACTCGGACGGCGTACTCTTCCAAGATCCGGCGCATCTCTTCGACGGCATCGTCTCCTACTCGCTCAGCTCCTGCTTTTTCGATCAGTCTGCGCACAGCCGCCGTGGAAAGTTCACCGTTTCGCATGAAAATAACCAGAAAAGAGTTTGAAATGCCAGATTCTATTAAGGTTTGCCAGTTATTGACGGTGTGAGCCCATATGCGGCTCCTGCACCGCCTAGGAGCCGCTTTTGAGCCCTTATCATCTACTCTGTCATGTCAATCAGCGGCACTATGCATGAAGAAAAAAGGCGGAAACATGAGACTATGTCCGAAAATAGCGGCTCTTTCAGCTTTGGCGACACAGGCAAAACCGGAAGACCGATGAGAAGCAGACGGCATAGCGAAAGGTCACCAGATCTCGCAGCCATAACCTGACAAAAGCCCGGAATTCACGAAGCTTAGGTTTTTAGGTTAGGTACATGATTGCAAGGCTCCACCTCAATTCGGAGATAGCAACTTGGGAAAAGTCCGGACCGAAATCGTCAAGCGAGCAGCACGGGAACTACTGGAAAGATTCCCGGACAAGTTCGCCAATGAGTTTGAACCAAACAAACTCGCAGTCAATGAACTGCTGAGGGCGCCGTCGAAGAGATTGAGAAACCGGATTGCAGGATATGTCACTCGCCTGAAAATGATAGAAGCCGAGAAAGCGACTATGCTGCAGATGAGTCCTGAAGCTCAGCTCGGTCTTGGTGAGGACGAGGAAGAACCGACCCAAGAAGAAAACGCTCCGGCGGCAAGTTAGTCTTCCTCTATCTTCATGATGTCAAATGCACAGCTTGGATGCTTCAACTTCTCTGCTTCTTCTTGATCGATTCACACTCACCATGTCCCAGTGTTTGACGGACCTATTGAGATTCCTCTAGAACGCTATTGAAAGCTCAAGGCTCGAAAACCTCGCGGACATGATAACTAGTACCCTATGTACAGACAGGCCCATCCGCCGGCGGGACCCCAGTGAAATTGACAGACTATTCGGTTGTAATGACAGAGTTTGCAAAGATTTTTATGGGGATGAAATGGGGTACACTGCAAATGTCAAGGGAGGCGCATGCTGATGGTAGAAATGTTCTGTGTCAAGTGCAAGGAGAAGAAGACGGTAGCCGATGACAGCGTGACAAAAGAGAAGACCTCAAAGGGACGTAACATGATACGTGCCGTCTGTCCAACTTGCGGCACTAAAATGGTAAAGTTCGTGAAGTGATTCTCGAACCGCCCCTTTTCTCTGGGTACCTGCTGAGCGATCGAAGAGGCAGTACCCATTTCCACTTTCATGCTATCATGTGAAACTGGCCGAGGAAAGCATTGTGAGGAACAGGTTCCACACGTCTGCTGGCAGAAGGAACAGCAAGCTATCAGCATTCGTGGTCGGGCACAAGGAACTTGACCTCAGACTCTGTCTCTTGTCATCTGACTTGCTCCTACTTCACGAGGAGACAATTCCCGATCGAGTGGCGGAACTGAAGCAATCAATCATCGAGGATGGCGTGGTGAAAGATCCCATCATTGTCGACACAAGTTCGCATGTCATCCTTGATGGAATGCACCGCGTTGCCGCGCTTAGGGAGCTTCACTGCCTCTATATTCCTGTGTGTGAGGTCGACTACGCTGATCCGAGCATCAGAGTTGGAGTTTGGTACAGAACTCTATCCGGCCGGGTAGATCTGTCGCAACTCGCAAGTGCCCTATCGGCATCTGGTATCAAGATCGTAAAGGCTCCAGCTGATGTATCGACCGTAGCGGAAAACTCGCCGCTTGCGGTGGTCTCTGCGAATGGAGAATGTCTTCGAATGGATGGTATTGGATGGCAGGTCTATGAAATTCTGAAAGTTGCAGAACGATGCGTACGAGAACTCGGTTTCTCTGTAGGATTCGAAACCGAAAGCGATGCGCTCAAGAGACTCATTAGCCGGAAAATAGACGCGATCATTACGGTTCCCAAGATCGATAAGGCATTAGTGCGGGAAGCTGGACTCAGTGGACGACTGTTACCTCACAAAGTGACGAGGCACATCATACCTGCCAGACCATTGAGCGTGAATGTCCCTCTCAAGATGCTAACCGCCAAAGACACGACGCTGAAAGAGACAAACGAGAAGTTCGTTTCGAGTCTGCAGACAAGACGAATGACTCAGAGACCATCAGGAACGGTCATTGAAGGAAGACGTTACGAAGAAGAGACGTTTATCTTCCACTAGAAGGCGTGCAAGATAGAGACCAGAAATTGCAGGTTCGAGTTAGGCTGTACGGAGTTCTAAAGGCCGCGGCCAAAATAGAAGAACTCAAGCTGGACCTTGAAACGGGCTCATCTGTTCGGCAGCTTGTCAGTAAGCTCGTTGATGCTGTTGCACAGCCCGAATTTGAGACGTACTTGATCGATGTCGATCTTGGAGACCCCCGCCCGAACGCACTGATTATGGTTTCTGGGACAGAGGTTGGAGCCCTCAATGGTCTCGACACATCGCTGAGAGACGGAGACGAAGTCGTGTTCCTGCCGGTCGCGCACGGGGGCGGAGTGGAGCGGCTAACTACACCAAGCCTCAGGGATCTACTCACATAGTTTATATCAACCGCGTGGGTGCTAGCTTGACTTCGATCGGGATCGAGGAAAGATGCCTGCTGAGATGAGCGATGTCGAAGAGTTCATTCGCATTTCGGAACGTGCAGACGAATGTAGAGTGAAACGCCTCGAGGACATAGTGAAACTCAAGCTCAGAACTGCGAGCAAGCTCTACACGATCAAACTGAACGCAGACAAGGCAGCTGAGGTCCTGAAGCAGCTGAAATGCGAAGTCGTGGAGACCTAAACGACTTCACGGCATACTGACCCTAACTGGGCGAGTGCAAGCTTCCGACTTTGGTCGTGGAGTAAGCGAGTAAGTCGACGAGGTTAATACTCTCATCCGCGATCGGACTGTTTGGAGCTGAATCATACAAGCTCACATGGGCTAGTAGGCTCCAGATGTGAGTGGGATGCCTGAAGACCCGAATATGGGCGCCTACTCGAAGAAAGCGGCGGAGAGGTTCGGGGAACAGGCGACGTGAATATGGCTGCTAGCTGCGGCGGGCATGCTGTCAGGCCAATGGCTTGGCCTATGCTTCTACGATGGGATGGATGCGAGTGGAACCGCAACAACGGAATGCCCACCCTAGAGAGGACCATGGTGGAAGCATGAATCTCCCGACTTCAAGTCGCGGAGAGATTCAACAAGCCACCTCTCCCCAGACTTCTACCGCAAGAAGCACACTTGGAACACTCATGCTCTTCTCTCAAGGATCCCCCGAACCGAATTTGCCATCAGGAATCGTGGGGAGCACTCAGACGCTCCAGCTGATTCAGACAGCTGCATGATGCTAAGGGTAACTCAGATCGCGGATCAAGGAGAGCTAGTGCCGATTGAGTTCTGCCTTCTGAAGTACGCGACGTTATCGAGGCGCCTGATGAACCTGGGGCAATGACCGCACTCAGATGCCAGAATGGGCTGCTGGTCTTCAGGGCAAGTCAAAACCTCCACGCCGATGATTCTGTATCGAGGGAGTGTTGGTTCAGCTCCGTACGTCTCGACAAAGTCCTCGACGGTGAGTTCAGGTGCCAACGGGTCCTCAAGGTCGATGACCACTTGTATCGTCCTTATTGGGACTCGCACGAGGGGTCCCGAGTTCTCAGCCAACAAATGCTGGTTCCTCCCTGCCACGTTTTGAGAGTACTTCCACCCAGGGGTTCCCAGTGAAGAATGTCGGCAGGTTCTCGGCGACTTGAACTTCTGGCAGTGGAGTGCGAGCGGTGAAGGTCGTCACAATCTGGCTTGGGGTGGGAGCGTTTTTCGAAGATGCCAGCTCCTCCTTGAGTTGTTGCATGGCTCGTTGAAGCATGTCGAACTCGGCACGGAGTTCTCGGAGTTCATTCTCAAGCTCGTTGGTTGCGGTGCCGTTCACTTGGGGCGGTATCGGACTTGCATTTTCAAAGTATCGTGCTGGTAGGGCTTCCTCGATGTTACGTTGATCATAAGTGAATAGACCTATGCCTCGTTCTTGGAAGAGCCTTGCATCAGTGATAGACGCAGCCGTCTTGGGAAGGGCAAGATATGTTCTACTGACTTTACCTGCAGAAGCTGATGCCCTCATGACCGAATCCATGATGGCTTGTCTATCTGCCCAAAGCGCTCGTTCCAGAACGACTACTCGGACGCTGGTGCCTTCTCCGATGAAGAATAGATCAGAGCTTGAGCCGACCTCTGAAGACTGAGATTCAGAAAGTCCGGCGCTTGCGAAGCGTTGACGAAGCTTCTGCCTTATGTCCACCACGCTAGGCTGCGACAGGGAGCCACCCCTCCATGCGCTCCCAGTTCCATCTGTAGTCTTCTGGAACCGCGTATCCGTATATGATACAGCCATGCCAGACCGAGTACTGCGGATTCTTGGTCATCTTGACTGAGACGCCCTTGATGCCTTTCTCCTTCAGCAGCAACTTCATCTTCGTGGGCGCATCTGTGGCGAAGTCTTGAAGCTTCTCTGGAGCTTGCCAGCTGAAGTTGCCTCCTGAGAGAAGTATCTCTTTGTAGAGAAGCGGCTGAAGCTCAACAGGGCATTGCTCTACAGATCTGACGATCGCCTCTCCGAAATCTATCATACCTTCGAAGACAGTGTCGCCTACCTTGACATCTCGCGGCCTCGGCATTCCCCTAGTAAGATAGCTCTGAAACAGCTCGTTTCCGGGGTCGAATACATATTCCCCGATCAGGAACCTCTGCCATGACTTGTCGCCAAGATCAACTTCCACTCTTGTGCCAGGTACCTTGAACCTCGCTCTAAACCTTGAGGGGCTCTCCTTGGCAGCCTTCACCGCTCTCTCTAGGTCCAACGGAAGAAGACCTAGGTGCTCTTTTACGCGCCGCACAAACTCCTCTTCGCGTGCGAGGTCTCCATATCCGAGATCCTTCAAGATCTCAGCAGTGATCGAATTGGCGTCTCCGCCACCCCGGTTAACGGCGACCAGGGCGCTGCGAATTGGGTAGCTGCTGATTGGGCACACCTGCGTGTTACCGTGTCCAGACTCAACGACGACACAGGTTGTGACTCCGTGACCTATTGCAACAGCAAAGGGCTGAGGGATGACTGTCGCTGCTTTGACTAATCCATCCTTCGCGGCTTCTGCCATGGTCTCGAAGATGCTCTCGTACATGTATCGGGCAGAAACGCTGGACAGCGATGCGACGACGTAGAAGCCTTCGAAGTCTTTCCCCGGATTTGGCCGGAACGTGTTAAGTCCAAAGCGCGAGATCTCATTGACTACGCGCCATGCTTTGCTGTCTCCTCGATCGATCACGCCGTTTCGCATTGGGTAGACGAGTCGGGACGTCAGATCCTCTGACGATTGCAGGTAC
>JBAVVE010000222.1:0-4622 GCA_049697135.1 Bathyarchaeia archaeon
AATGGTACCACTACAACGAGCCAGCCATCATCGATGTGACAAGCTACGATGACATCCTACAAGCGATCGAAGACGGCAGACTCGACAAGATCGTCGACGAGCACACACGCTACATGAAAGAGACAAACTGCGAGATCTGGAACCTCTGATCCTCGGATAATCATTAGAAAAGCAACGCGATCAAGACGAGCAACAAGCCGCTGAGATTAAGCTGGGCACAAGCAGGAACTCCACGCAAGATCGGCTCAGAAGAAGCCCGCCCTGTGGCATGCGAGATTCGGAATGAAGTTTAATAGCATCCAGCGTTCGACGCTGTCGGCCTAGCGACTCTGGAGCGGGGTTGAGTTAAGTGAGGTTGTTCGAGGCCCTTGCACTGAGGAAGGCTCTTCAGAATCAACTCGCGCAACTGGTCAGTCTAAGAAACAGCACCTTCGAGTATCCCGAAGATGAGAAGCCCGGGTTCGATTTCGAGGAGCTGACAAAGCGAATAAAGGAAAAAGTCAACGAGGTTACGCGCCTGAAGCTGGCAATAATGAAGGCAAACATGAACAGCAAGCTTCCAAATGGGCTAACCCTCTATGAGGGGATCATCGAACTCGCAAACATCAGGTCCGCGATTGATCAACTTCAGGATCTGATACAGATTGGGAGAAGAGGACTATTCGCGATCGATAGGAGACGAAGCACCACGGAAATCCGAACGATCAAACAGGCCTCTCCTGAGAACATCCTCACAATGATCGAGCATTACGACACGAAGAGACGCGTCTTAGATGCGATGATCCAGGAAGCGAACCACACGATTGACATAGCCTAGCCACCGAGACAATAGAGAATGGAACGCCTCCCTCAAACATCCCAGTAAGGGGAGATCGGGGAAAGAGATGGTCGACGGGTTCAGGGCCCGAAAAAAAAGAACCTAGCGTGAAGGCGCTTGCTTCAAAGCTCATAAGATCCTGAAGCTCACAGATCAGCTCCGCATCAAGGCGGAGATCACTACTCAAGGATCAACCAAACGGATCTGAACTCTCCACCGCTCCTAACCCGACCCCACATCTTCCTCCCAAGGTCGTGCACTTATCGGAGAAGCGGTATTACTCGATGGAATCAGAGGAAGCCGCATTCTGCTGTACCTCAGTCACGGTATGCCGCTCTCCTGTGTCCCACCATATGCAGTATGATTCTCTCATGCTGAATCTCGTACACGGCGCGGTAGCTACCCACTCTTGGCGAGGACAGACCTTTCAGCTCTCCGTGAAGAGGCTTTCCAGCAGCCGGATCGGTTTCAAGAAGCAGGATCTTCTCGGCAACCCTTCTCCGCGACTCCGAGCTCAGCTTCCTGAAGTTGCGTTCGAATCTGGGCGTCTGAACGATTTTATACCTAGGCTTCAACGCCTAGTTCCTCAAGCAAGCTGCGAAAAGCCCGAGTCCTTCCTCTTTTTGCTTCCCTTCTGGAGAGTGCAATCTCGTGCATTAGCTCCTTGTCCTTCATCACGTCCATGGTTTCCAACAGTTCCTCCAGAAGATCCTTGGTCTCCCGTATGAGGGCCAGCTGAGATTTGTCGACAAGCAGTGTTGTCAACTCTTCCATCGCCACATGAAGGATCTACATCTCGAATTAACCCTTTGCATCTCAGGTTAAGCTGGCGGGGGGTGTTGACCATCAAGACTTAAATGGGGCCCTATGTCACATGTGTCATGTGACGGTTATGATGCGTCCCTTCGTTGAAGCGGTCAGGAGATTCAAGGCGGAGCCGTTCCGCTCGATGGATCTCGTGAAGAAGTTGGGCTACGCGGCCGGCTACGCAAGAAACTTCCTCAGCCAGGCAACACGGCAGGGTCTACTCATAGCCGAATCGCAACAAGGCAAGAAGGAGAAGACCTTCAGGGCTAACCCAAGCGTGGTCAAGGAGATCGTCCTCAAAGGCGGAAAGGAGAAAGAGGAACTTCTCGAAGCACTCGGGCTTATCTCAAAGTACCTTGGCGAGTACGTCGCCTTGAGAGGATTCAATGTTGTCGACCATGACCTAGACCTCTACAGGCTTGGCGAGAGGGTGTTCCCCGACACGCAGGCACGAGGCCAGATCGTCATCACCAACGTTGGGATGCCTAAGAAGATCGTAACCATCGAAATCTAGAGACGAATACAGAGGCGGTCGCCACGATGGATATCGGCAAATGCTGGGACTTCAAGGATGACGAACAGCCTCCCTATCCAGTCATCGAGGTCACGCTGTCATCGGCTGATCGCAAGGCAATGATCAGGCCAAAAGTCGACACAGGGTTCAACGGATCGCTGGCAATAGATAGCGAGACCGTCAGAAGACTGCGCTTGACGCCGAGAGGAACAGTCCTTGTCAGAACAGCGAACGGATATAGCGAGGCGCCGGTCTACGTTGTGGACCTCTCTCAACCCGACTTGGCCGTCACTCTCAGGGCCCTAGCAATAGGGACTGAACGTTCACTCGTGGGAAGGCGACTCCTCGAGAACAAGACATGGCTGCTTGACTGCAAGGAAGGAAGATTGTGCATAGTGAAGTGCTCGGGAGCGAAGCAGAGTCCAGGGCAGCTAGGATAGTCCAGACGTGGAAATGCATGAGCATGTCCCGCGAAGAATAGTACACGTGTGGGACACCCAGTATCCCCTAGAAAGGTGCGGGGTGGCAGCCCGACGGAAAAGGTCAAGCCGTTTCGAGTCTATCCATCCTCGTCTTGATCTGCTCCCGTTCAATCAAGTCCGCCAAATCTATACGTAAGCTTACGCCGAGATCCAACTGAGACTTGCTCTCCTCCATTGTGCTGTTCCTCGCAACACACGGAGGCGGGTAAGCCTCACAAGCCTAACCCGTCACTGCACGGCACGAAATGTTTAGCATACTCATTCACAGGAAGGCTCTCAAAGAGATCGATGGATTTCCCATTCAGGATAGACGGCGGGTTCTGAATGCAATCAGGCTGATGGCTGCGGAGCCCTTCTACCAGGAGCACCCGTAGGGACCTCGGCTCTATGTCTCATGACAGGGGCTTGCGTTCGCCCCAGTGATTGTGGTCATGCTCATGATACCAAAGAAACTTGTCTTTCGTCCTTGAAAACTACGTCAACCTCTTTCATTATATCCAACCGCCCGATGAGGTTGGGTGTGTCTACCGTGGGGAAGGCCACTCTAGCGTGAAACTGCAAAGGCCCGATGTTGAAGCGGATGCGGTGAAGGTACGCCTCGACCTTGCCTCCAAGACCACGAAAGATCTTCCGGTTTCCTCTCCTGACCTTCAGCCCCATTATCTCCGCTATGCTTGGTGAGAACATCGAAACGTCTGCGCCTGAGTCGAGTAACGCCGTTGTGTCGAACAACTCACCGGATTCAGCGCGTAGGGTTACCCTGACGATGGGGCGCGCTATGTAGCCGAAAGCCTCAGATTCTTGCTTGGAGAATGAGAAACTAGCACGAGCCAAAGTACCATAGCCTCTTTTCCCGGGACTTGGGCGAGCAGTATCTTGGATCCTGGATGCGTACTGCGAGCGCGGTCGTAGACCTTCTTTCCGTCACGTCCATAAGCGACAACCTTGGCACCTACAACGGCAACATACTGGCCCTCATACTTCTCGACCAAAGTGCGAAGAGACTTGAGGAAGAAGCTGTATGGATCTCTACGCGCCATGGATCCATCTCCCTCGGTAGACATCATCATGTTCGCTAATAAGCGTTGTAGAGTCTTGAAAGCTCTGGACGAGTGGTTCCTCCACGTTCTCTTGCCCTGCCTCTGAATCTACTCGCCTAAGACTGCTGAGGGCTCATTTACTCCATGTCTGAAGACAGGAGCTTGCGCTCGCCGCGATATCGTCAAAGACGAGCGCGCCATCCCGGTCCCAAGACATGATCAGATAAAAAGAGGACTGCTGCTCGAGATAATTGCTGAAGCTGGCTTAGCTAGGGAGGAGTTCCTCGAGTTCTTGAGATAGATTGAGAAGGCTTACTGCTATTCCCGACTCCTTGAAGTCCGACAAGGCCGATGATTCCGCCGTTCATTGTTTCCAGTTCTTGGATTACCCTGCGAACCGCATCCGGGCACACGTACCAGTAGAAGATCCAATCCAGCCTACGGCTCTCGGACACCAGCTGGCTTGCACCATCATAGGAGATTCTGATCTTGGCGCAATGATTACATTTATATGTTTTTGTAAACATTCCCACTTTAGGGTGGAGACTTGGAGACTATAACCGCGCGTGTCCCGGAAGACCTCCTCAAGGATTTGAAGAGGATCGAGAGTGAGGAGAGGACTGAGCGCGCCGAGGTCATTCGCAGATTGCTGGCTGAGGGAATTGGAGAGTGGAAACTGAGAAAGGCTTTGGAGATGATACGGGAGCGAAAGGCGAGTATGAGAGCCGCGGCTAAGTTTGCGGGAATACGTTACCTTGAGTTGCTCGACCGAGTTGAGAAGGAAGCCATCCCGCTCGACTATACGCTCTCTGATTTGAGGGCTGACGTGGAGGCTTTGAAGAAGGGCAAGTGAGTGGTAGTATGTGACTCAGGCCCTCTCATCCACCTCTCGAGGATCGGAAAGATCGACCTGCTGAGGAAACTATTCGGCTCCGTATGGATAACAGAGTCCACCCATAGAG
>JBAVVE010000223.1:0-9847 GCA_049697135.1 Bathyarchaeia archaeon
GAGGTACAGACCAAACAGAGGCGAGCTGCAGCCAGAGTTGCGGAACGGAGTATCCAGAAGGCAGGCGCAGCCCAAATCGTCATCGTTGGCCTGACCAAAGTCGGACGAAGCAGCTTGCTGGCAGCTCTCACGGCTGCGAGGCCTCATGTGGCAACGTATCCCTACGCCACGAAGGAGAGTGTTCCTGGAATGCTGCAATTCGAAGACTTGCAGTTCCAGCTCGTAGAGCTTCCAGCCCTTGTTCCTGAGAAGGACGGCAGGTTCGGCTTTCAGGAAGGATCAGCGGACCTCGTGCGCAACTGTGACGGCCTGATCATAATGGTGGATCTCGGCGCTGATCCTGTTCAGCAACTTGATCATATTGTGGCTGAGCTTGCTCGCTCGCAAGTGAGCACCATCAAGTCCGAGTCGAATGTCAGCGTAATGAAGACTCAATCGGGCGGCGTGCAACTTCTCACTGCCGGTCGCTTGGTGGGCTGCACTCGCGATCAGATCATTTCACTCTTGAAGAGTTACGGGATTTCGAATGCCATAGTCCACAGTGTGGGCGATATCTCGCTCGACAGGGTGGAGGACGTAATCTTGGGAACGAGTCTCATCTACAAGCCCACGATAGTGGTAGCCAACAAAGCGGATCTGCCAAACGCGTCAATCAACGCCCGAGGACTCATAGAGCAGACAGGTTCCAGAATGAGTGTCCTTGTTGCTTCCTCCTTGACTAGACACGGACTGCAGGAACTTGGACGCAGGCTCTTCGAGGCCTTGGACATCGTCAGGATCTACGCAAAAGAACCCAATGCATCCAACCCGTCGCCCGAGCCTTTCGTAGTTAAAGAGGGAACGACGATTGGCGGGCTAAGCCGGCAAATACATAGCGTGCTCTTTCGCCAATTCAAGTACGCACGAGTCTGGGGAAAGAGCGCGAGCTATGGAGGAGAGCGCGTCGGAATTGACCACGTGCTCATGGATGGAGATACTGTGGAGATTCATGCCTGAGGCGAGTTTGCCTACAATCAGCCAACTGGTGAACCGCTAAATTGTGGAGCGGCGGCGCCTCTTCACATTCTTGACTCTCCAGAATCCGCTCGCATCACGATAGTACTCGAACGATTCCATTGATAGTATTCCGCCTGCTCGAATAGTACGTCTCCCAATGAATTATCGCTTGAGTCATCATTCTCGATCGGAGCCACATCAAAAACATGTAGAAATGGGTGGTCGACCTGCACATACACGCTAAGGTAGTCGCGGTTGTTGGCCCACAATTGGCAGACGTAACTCAAGAACGGAACGATTTCCGGGTACGACTCGTATCCGTTACGTGTGTTCTTGCTTATATCGTATGCTCATGAAATCTCAGTTCCGACATGCCGACAGGGGCGTGTCGCACTGCCGCCAGACACCTATCTTCCGAGTGCTCCCAGTAATCCCGCCACGATCCCGAGGACGGCACCTACCACGAATCCACCACCGATGATGAAACTCAACACTGCAAATGGCAACGCGATGAAGGCACCCATCACCCCCCGTCGCGATATCATCATCAAGCCGCCCGTCAAAACAGTGAATCCCGCTATGATACCAATCAGAACTGCGAATGGCTGACCCAATCCGGACGGGCCGCCTAGCCACCAGAAGACCGCAGACCAATCGGTCGGGGGACCCCAGAAGCCTGGCTGCAGCAAAGCTGCAGAGTTCAGCAAGATTAGAACCGCAGAAACAAGGGCGAGCACGAAACCCCATGTAGCTCTTCTTCCAATGTATCTTGCTCCGGCACTCGGGCCGATACTCATCATTGCGCCCGCGACCGTAGCTCCTCGCCTCTGCCTGCAGTAGGGACAGTAGACTGCCTGAAGCGCGATGGGCCTTCCGCAATGCTGGCAACGCACATGTTGGGCTGCCGCTGGAACGACATACATTCTTCCTCCTCTCGCCAGTGCTGCACCTCTCCGTGACGAGAGAGCATAAGTAAGGAGGCCCAATGCCACGCCAAGAACCGCGAGGGCCAATATGAGGAACAGCGTCCACCAGGGAATCACGGGGACGGGTTTCTTCACTATCGTGAGTGTGAATGGAGCGGATCTTGTTGCCGTTCCGTTCGTGCCAACTATGGTAAGCGGGTATGTGCCATTGACAGCATTGGCACCCACGTTGATTCTCATTATCGAACTTGCGCTACCTTCAGCGGGCGGCTTTGGTGCTGATGGAGTGAACGTTACTGTGACGTCAGAGGGCAATCCCGTGACGTTGAGCGTGACATTCTGATTGAACAAGCCGATCGAGGACACTGTCACAATTGCTGTCTTGGACTCGGTCGTGTTGATCGTGAGGGAATTTGGCGAAACGGAGACTGTGAAATCAGCCGGCGCAATGGTCACATTCAAGGTGACGAATACAAATCTCACAATCGGCGGGCTCGACGGGTCAGTTCCTGTTATGTTCATCGGATAGCTACCGATAGGCGTCGTCAGAGCCACGTTTACCGTGAATGTTGATGTGGCAATTCCTCCCGCTGGCGGCTGAGGCGCTGGAGGAGTGAAGGTGAAGGTCGCTCCGGGCGGCACGCCAGTCACGCTGAGAGTGACGGGCGAATTGAACGCACCAAACGATTTGACAGTCACCGTGTAGCTGACAGAAGTCCCCTGAGGAGTCGACGCGGATGTCGGCGTGGCCTCTAGCATGTACCCCTTTGGAGGCGGCCCATGCACGAACTTGTTGCCGTAGAACTGGTAGACGGCGTAATACCCACTTTCGCCAACAACGGATTTGCTCTGTTGCTGCGGGTGGAACGCCAGTCCTTCAACGACTCCGAGGCCATACTCAAAGTAGAACGCAAGGATTGCGTACTGATTTCCTGAAGTTCCAAATTTCTTGGAGTCTGCAAGGATCCGAACATCATTTACCTTTCCCGAAGCCACAGAGGAGACAACATATCCCATAGATTCCGTGAAGACCTTAATCTCATTCGGGCGAGGTGGCTTGTTGTAGTATTGGCTTGGGTACTCTGGCACGAATCTGTCAGCTGAGGCCCCGTATTTTGCTGGGTCGTACTTCCTGGGTGGATTGTAGGCATAAGCATCTGAAACTCTGTCAGTAGGCTGGCCGCCAGAAACCGTCACATACCCCGAAAACGTAGCGTCAAGATCCTTGAGCGCACGATCCGTGAAGATCACTTCGTGCCCTGCATTAATGTGACTTCTAATGTTGGCTGCAATCTGAGATGGGACATTACCATTCCAGCCTGCACAGTCGATAACTATCATCGAATAGTCGAATATCATGTTTGGATTTGCCGCAAGACTGCTGTGAGTGGTGAGGTTGTACGGGATCTTCATTGCGTCGAGAGTGATGTCCGTTCGGCCCCAGGCCGGCTCGCCCTTGACAACCAAGATCTTGGTTGGTTCTGAGACTCTGAATATGTTGTCGAGTACGTGTTGTGCTGTGAGCAGTCCGACGGTTACTTTCTTGAACTCGGGCCTGTTTTTTACTTGGGCTAGCTTCGCCGCGTCCCCAGGATAGACTAGAAATGGTCCGCCCTTGAAAACTGCGGGTGACGCAGTCATGTTAGTCGAGAGAGTTACGTTCGGCGGTTCTATCACTCTGAAGAGCTGAATCGGGTTCGGGTCACGAAGGAGAGCGTGAACGAATCCAAAGACTAGTATCCTTTCTGCCTGCTTTTCATCCATCGGGATCACAAAAGCGCCGGCAGGAAAAGAGACACCATTCTCCAGTGGCGGAAGAGCAAATGACACTGGAATCCATGTGGAGGCTATCGTAAGCACGATCAGAAGAACTGCCACTGAATTCCTAGGCCGCATCTGACTACGAGCTCCAAGCGTTTCGCTATCAGGAGATCTGGATTCTGTTGCTTCAGATTGACGTGGAAGTCATTTAAGACTTGACGAGTATCGTTTGCTCGCCAAATGGCGCCTTTTCCACGTCAGGAGGCCATGGCTCATGTTCGCTTGACTTGAACATGATGATCTCACCCCATACGAGCGCTCGCCATAGTCAGAAAGACATGATCTTTTGCAGTCCCTGCTGTGTGACCCAGACCCATCAAAGCCAGATTTTGGTGGAACGGCCCAATTTATGACCCGTCAAATGGTAAAAGAAAGGGTTGCTCGTCAAGAAGCGCCGCCTCTCCGAACATAGGTCTGGTCAGGCCTTGAACCAGCGGAAGACCAGATAGTCCATCTTGCCCTTCTTTCTGGGCACCGCTATCGTGAACTGTTTCCTGACTGTCGTCGCAAGGCGACCGGCAAGGACGATCTCAAACGGGCCCATAGTGTCGTCCTCGGTCCTTCCTGTCACTATGAAGGGTGCATGGTCAATGCCGGGGCCATGCTCGTACACCGCGAAGTCTGATCCGAATCGGATCCCCGGGGCCACGATGAATCCCTTTTGACGTAGGTTTCTGTAGACCGAGTATCCAAGCTCGAAGTTCTTGTATGTGACGGCTGCCAACTTCATGAGTCGAGATCTTGGCACCGGCTTTCGAGTCTTTGCGTCGATGACTTTGATTATTCCCTTCTCCTGGAGAAACAGGCCTTCCATCATGTCCAAGACGAGTGGTGCAGTGAAGTCCTGATCAGGTTTCGGTTTCGGGATGCCCACAGGTTTTCCAAAGAAGCCCTGCCTATAGACTGCGACGCCGTCGCCTGGGGCCCAGACGATCAGTCTCGTCCCTACTAGCTCAGCGAGTATCTTGCGGCCCAAGGTTGAACCTTCTAAGCAGTCAGCGCCAGCACTCTGATGAGGTCAACGACCTCAACTCCGATGTCAGCGATCATCTCGGCCCGCTCTACCATGTCTCTCAGCAGGAGAACCTCCTGCAAGGGAAGCTTAGCTGACAGTATCTCGAAATCAAGGTTCCTTGAGTCGATGTCAATCTTGCGTTCAAGCTCCTCAACCGACCGAGACAGCTCCACAGCCTTGTCTGAGTCGAAGCTCAATGAGTGAAGTGTCTCCCTCATCCTTGTGACTTCGCTGAGCACCAACGAGAGTATCTCGGACAGTCCTTGGATGTACTTCCTGTCGAGCTTCCAGCTCCTTTCAGTTGCTCCCATCAGTCTGAATCCAAGTGCCTCTGCATAGTCCGCGATTGCGCTCATTCGAAACATCAAGCGTAGGAAGTCATCTCTGCTCATCAGAAATGATCCTACAGAAGCGACTTCTCCCAGAAATGTGGTTCTCAGCTTGTCGTTGTCAGCGATGAGTTTGAGCATTCCTTCATAGTGTGTCTTGGTGGCCTTGCCCTTCTTCTCGGCAACGCTGTCCACCATCAGAGCCAATTCACGCACAATGTCAACGATTGTGCGTGCCTGGCTTTGGCATACGTCAAGTATCCTTCGTTTGATATTAGCTTCAGCCTCGATCGGAAATGTCATCGACTTCACTCTTTGGTTTGCCGACCTGGTTAGTCACTGTTTAAGTCTCAAGAGTCGAATTAAAAGCCTCTCTTGTGCCAAGACGCAGATGCGGGAAGAACACCGTGTCGAACCGATCTTACGCGTCTGACGGTTCTGTGCCTGTGTCGACGATCGGTGTACCAAGCTCGGCGAATATGCATCGTTTCCGAAGGAACATGTCAAGCCTTTCGATGAGAGATGCCGTGGGAGTCCTGACTTGTTTCCATGTTGTGCGGTCACGGAGAGTAACCGTGTCATCTTTCAATGTGGCGTAGTCGATCGTTACAGCAATTGGGACGCCGATCTCGTCTGCTCGGGCGTACCTTCTCCCGATTGTGCCACTCTCATCGTAGTCGACATCGAACTTCGCATGCCTGAGCGTCTGGCATATTGACCGAGCCTTTTCGTCAAGACCGTCCTTTGCCATCAGAGGAAACACTGAGGCTTGCACAGGAGCGAGGTCGACCGGTATGTTGAGAACGACCCTATCCTTGACCGGCGTGTACGCGTATTCAAGAGCTGCGTACATCAGCCGCTCGGCGCCGAAGCTTGGTTCCACCACTTCTGGAACAAACCTTCTCCCCGACTCCTTGGTCTCAACCAAGTCAAACCTCACATGCTCCGGAAGCACTCTGAACCGATCTGCCTGATAGAATCCCTTCTCTTTGAAGGACTGCTCCACATCTGCGATCTTTGCGTTCTCAACGAGTTTCCTCACTGCTGCGGTATCTGATTTGAAGGCGCGCCCGATTGCAGAATCCACCGACCGAATGACCTTCTCTTTCCGGATCAGAGGACTGCCGTATTTCTTGAACACACTGAGGTCGACGCCTGATTCCTTGATGTGACATGATAGGTCGTGAGTTGATCGGTTGGCATGTCCTGCCATCTCAACCCAGCCCCATCGATCCAGCCAGACTTCATGGTCGAAAGTCTGTGATGAGTAGTGGGCGCGTTCGCTTGGGAGCTTCTCGTGGAAATACTGCTTTGCAGCCGGGATCCCAAGTTCCAGCATGAACTGTTGCGACAGAGCCATGAAGTAAGCAGACCATTCAGACAACACGTACCTCTTGTCCAGAGCTTGTCGCACCGTGACAGTGATCGGTTCTTCCACTCCGCTGTTTCGAAGTTCAAGTGGTAGTATTCGCATCTCCAGATCCTGCATTTCACCGACGTACGGACATGACGGTTCCTCCGGATCGTAGAAGAATTCGAACTCCATGATTGTGAATTCTCTGAGCCGAATCGGCCCTTGCCGGGGGGAGATCTCGTTTCTCATGGCTGTGCCGATCTGTGCTATAGCGATCGGCATTCTCTCCCTAAGTGCTTCGTACACACGCTTGAAATCGAGGAACATGCCCTGGGCGGCCTCTGGTCGCCCATAGGCCACTGCCTCACTGTATGGCCCTATGGTCGTCCGAAACATCGTAGAGAAGTATTCGGGCTTTGAGAGCTGGCCCCCGCAATCGACACACCTGATCTGCCTTTCGTTGATTGTCCTCTCAATCTGTTCCAGCGTGAAGGCCTCTGCATCAATGCCAGCGGCCTCTTTGAGGAGATTGTCGGCTTTGAATCGACGTTTGCAGTTCAGGCATCCTACCATCAAATCCTTGAAGTGATCAACATGTCCAGATGCTTGGAAGATACGTTCAGGAGTTATGACTGGCGTAGAGATCTCCACGAATCCATGTCGTCTTATGAACGTGTCAAGCCATTTCTCCATGATACGTCTTCTCATCACGGTTCCGAGTGGCCCCAGATCTAGGAAACCGCTGACTCCCCCGTAGATTTCGAACGACGGCCAGAAGTAGCCTCTTCTTCTTGCCAAGTCTGCAACGAGTTCGTACTTGTCAGGCCGTGCCAACCGTCTCTGTCGCCTTCCCAGGTTCTCATCCGGACTTCTCTGATTTCAGATCAGACTTAAGCCTACTGGCAATACCGTATCTCTTCAGTCGAATCCAAGCGTGACTGGTTCTACTCCTGCGAGAGCTCCTCTCTTGCGAGCTTAGTGAGCCCATAATAGAAACGGTTTCCACAGTAGTTGCCCTTTCCGATTCCTGAGCACGCCGGATCGAATCCAATTCGGACTTCGCCGTTTTCTGACCGCACGAGCGAGAAAGGATAGAACCGGCAGATCAGAGGCCGAGCATTGTAGATTGCGCACTTGGTTCCTTTCAGGAAGAAGCAACTACCGCCGATCTTCCTCATCTTCTTGGTATACGGTGAGTTCGTTCGTGAGGAAATACTGAACCGCCTCGGTTCCATCTTGGTCTCGTTGGTTATACGCCCGAGATCCCGAGCGGTGAGGAGAATGTTCCTCTTTCGCTCGCCAATGTCGCGGCACGAATTGCCGCACCTGATGCAGGTCCACCTCAATCGAGGAGGACGCCGAATCACCTCCAACCTTTGCCTTCGCTTGGGCAATAGTCGAGGTGAACGAATCATGAATGATGTACTCGCCGAAGGTCTTGATCCGGGTCTTACGCGCCGACGGACAAACGCCAATTCTGCTCTTGCACCGTTCGGTAGTGAGACGAATCAGCGCACTCTGGGCAAGGCCAAGAGTCCCTGCTCTGATCTACCTTGCCTTGACGCGTTTCACAACGGGCGGTCGAATCTTCTTGAGTACCCTGTAGCCGCAGAATGGGCATTTTATCTCAGGTGTCATGGCCAGTTGGTCTAGAGTGAGTTTCTCTCCACAACTGATGCACTGGTAGAGTATGCCCGTTACTGACTGGTCTTTCTCCTCGCTCATCCGAATCACTTGAAGTGAGCGCACATAGGTGAGATTAAAGGCTTGATCAAATCGCCCGTGGCTGTCTCAGCCGAGCAATGCGTAGAGGATGAAGAGTGGCGCCATCGTGAGCGTGATCGTGTTCAGTAGCTTCACTACGACATGAAGTGACGGACCTGCGGTGTCTTTCAGAGGATCGCCGAGTGTGTCGCCGATCACGGCTGCCGCATGTGCCGCCGAGCCTTTTCCTCCGAGGTTTCCGGCCTCAATATACTTCTTGGCATTGTCCAATGCGGCTCCAGCGTTGTTCATGAACAGTGCCACGAGCACCCCGGCCACTGTGCCGACCATCAGGAGCGCTCCGATGGCCTCGGCTCCAAGAACCAGGCCCACAATCACTGGAGCAATCACAACCAGTAGACTTGGCGCCAACATGTTTTTCAGCGCCGATTTCGTTGAGATGTCGATGCATTTGGAATAGTCAGGCTTCGCAGAACCTTGCATCAGTCCTGGTATCTCTCGGAACTGTCTTCTGACTTCCTTGATCATTTCGGCTGAGGTTCGGCCGACCGCTCGGACTGCGAGAGCACTGAAGAGGAATATCAGCATCGCACCGACGAATCCTCCGACGAACACCTCAGGCTTGGCCAGATCAACGCCTTTCAGAGACGCAACCTCCAAGAATGCTGAGAACAGCAGGAAAGCAGAGAGAGCTGCTGAAGCTACACCATATCCTTTCGTCAAGGCTTTTGTTGTGTTACCGGCGGCGTCCATCTTGTCTGATATCGCGCGTGCTTCTTCCGGAATGCCGGACATTTCAACTATTCCGCCGGCGTTGTCCGTAATTGGACCGAAACCATCCATCGCCAAAATCATCGGAGTCACCGAGAGCATTCCCATGGTTGCGATGGCTGTTGCGTAGATGCCCATTTGGACCTGCGCCGTAGTTCCATGACCTGCCAGGGCGTCGATTCCACCTCCCAGGCCGAACGAGATCAGAATCGCGCCTCCGATTACAAGAACGAAAAGCCCTGATGATTCCAGACCCACTGCGAGACCTGTAGCGATCCCGGGCCCTGCACCTCCCTCAGCTGCTTTCGCGACCTCTTGTACCGAACGCCTCGTGTAAGAGGTGTAGTAGTTGGTGATGAACGCGACCAAGACCGCAGCGATAATCCCTACAAGCGCAGCGTAGAACATGTTCGGAGCATTCAACATGTATCCTGTAGTGAAGTAGAAAGCGACAGCAGCGACGACAGCTGTAACGACCAATCCCCGTGTCAAGGCCTTGAACGGATCATCATTCGCCTTTGCGTACACGAAGAACATACCTATGATCGCTGCTATGAGTCCGAAGGCTCGAACAACGACCGGGAATACGACCCAATTGTTGTTGAATCCCAAGCTGATGACAAGGCCGTATCCGAGAATCATTGCCCCAATGTTCTCACCAGTGATTGACTCAAAAAGATCTGCTCCTCTTCCAGCGATGTCGCCAACATTGTCGCCAACGAGGTCCGCGATAACAGCAGGATTCCTTGGGTCATCCTCTGGAATTCCAGCTTCGAGTTTCCCAACGAGGTCAGCACTCATGTCCGCAGCTTTCGTGTAGATACCTCCGCCCAGTTGCGCGAATAGTGCAGCAAAACTGGCGCCGAATCCGAATCCAACCGAAAGGCGTGGGTCGCCGAAGATCAGGTAC
>JBAVVE010000224.1:0-5291 GCA_049697135.1 Bathyarchaeia archaeon
CTCCACGTAGAGAATCCCAAACGTGTGGGATCACTGCCCAGGGCTCCCCTAGATCAATGAGGGCGGCGTCGACTTCTCGCTCTTCGAATCCTGCCTTGGCATCGCCGTGTTTCAGAGTCACGTATCCGTCGAGGCCCGCCCTCTTGAGAGCTCTCTTCGCAGACTGCAAGAAGACGGGTCGGATCTCGTATGAGTAGACATGCCCATCTGGTTTGACTGCACTTGCCATTGCGACAGTCATGGCACCGCTTCCGGTTCCTGCTTCAATCACAGTCTTCCCGGATGAAAGACCCAGTTTGAGGATGACGAAGCCGATGTCTTTTGGGTACATTATCTGGGTTGGACGTGCAAGATGGCTGATGAGGTCATATGTGGTTGGTCGCAGGATCAAGAAATCCAGTCCAAGGGAACTTTCCAGATGATCCCCATATCGCTTCCCGATAGCGCCCTCGAGTTTCACGACACCTTTGTGTGTGTGGAACTCTCTACTCTTATCGACATCTAGAAGCCACTGCCTGCGCTGATCCCAGAATAGAAGGATCTGGTCACCCTCTTTGATCCTTTCTGGTTTTTGACTCAAGAAGTGATCCCCCAATCATCCATCATGAGTCGTAGGGGCTTGTGCCTGAACTAGCATGACGAAATGCCTCGCGCTTCCAGCCGGAATCATCCTTACTGTGACAGGCGGCGTCTCGATTGGCTTCACGACCAGATTAGCGAAGAACGATCGCAGCGCTAAGATGATCAAGCAGACCGTGGCGGTCCCCAATGCAATGAGATGTATCTGTGTCTGAAATCCGGATGGGATGAACCATGTCAATCCGTCGTCAAGATTGTTGATCACGTCTACTGACAGGGCAATACCACCGATCACAGCCGGCGGAATCACGCTCTTTCTCAGCAATTCGATTGACTTGATTCTTCTAATCTCAAAGGTCACGATCCTATGTTGGAGAAACCTTGGGCGGACCTCGATGGTTCTCTGATTAAGGCGAAGGGCATAGCTGATGCCACTACATTCAGAAGACATTCCACACCGCCCTCCTACCCAGCTAGCAGAACCCGATCTAGTACTCCCGACAGCAGCGATATGACACTTGCCAAACAAAGGATGTTGAGCCCGGCTAGGTGTGACTACTGCAGGATATGGTCAACAACTGCTCTGATGTCGTTCTCCTCAATTATGACGTCTGCGGCAGCCCTCGTCTGGAGGGTAGTTGGTTTGTATGCTATCCTGAGGCCAGCGCCCTCGGGGATGTCGAAAGCATTGTCGCCAATGACCACAGTCTCCTGCATTTCAGCTCCGAGTAACCACGCGGCTTCTTCGATTACCCCGGTTTTGTTGCCCGGTCCGACGCGAACGATGACCTCACCTGTTAAGACACCGTTGCGTACCTCCAGCTCGTTTGAGACTGAGAGGTCTACGTTCAGGTCAATCTTGGCCTTGTCGGCTAGAATTGAAAGGCCGGCGCTCACTATCCCAGTGCGAATGTCATGATTCCGGAGCTGTTCAATTGCCTCCCTTGCGCCGGGAGTGTAGCGGATTTCATCCAAGGATAGGAGGACGCGTGACAGAGGAAGGCCCTTCCAACATTGAGCGTCCAGCCTTGCCCATTGCGCGTAGTCTATCAAATCGTCGTGATACATCTCTGCGGTCCTTCTGCCTACTTCCCAGGTTCCGAATTTCTCGTGAAGATGCTGCCAGACGCTTACGGTGTCAGTGAGGGTGCCGTCAAGGTCAAATATTGCCGCCTGAATCCTCCGATCACTTCTGGCTCGCATCATCAACATCTCTGGATCAAGCAGCACTTCTCAAGGCCTTAGATATCTCACGAAGGGCCAGCGGCGGTGTCCAGAGCGAAAAGACTCTACCATACTTGGCACTGGCGGCCGCCTTCAGTACGTTCTCATCACCATGCTTTCGGTAACCATCAATGAAGGCATTGACATACGCCTTGAAACCTTCCGACGGGACTGTGGGGAACACGTAGTGTCCTGAATAGTAGAGGAACTCCGCCACATCCCAAGCCTTGTCACCTGACTTCTTTGCCTGCTCCAAGTCAAGAGGGTAGACCTCATCGTCTGTGCCGCACTGGAAGTTCTCTGGTTTGGAGTCACCCATAGCTACGCTTGACGAGTGAATCCTGGCCAAAGTTGACCCAACCTTGAGGGCCAGTTCCAAGTCGTGATCAGACAAGGACTTGCTTGATACTGCTCTCTTGACGAGCTCAACGAGCGACGAGCCTTCAACGTATCGTTGAACCAGGACGCGGTTTGGCATGCTGACATGAAGTATCTCCGGAACTCGCACCCCATGCCTCGCCAACAAGCGGTTGAAGGCGTACTCGTTCTCAAGTCGTGCTTTGCCTGAAACGGAGAACACCCGCGTGCCGAGGGAGACAAGATCAATAGCGAACCATTTGAAACTGTGCCACTCCGTGAACTTCTTTGCCACGAGGCGCTCGTTGCCTGCAGTAATGAGATACACTTCGTTCAGCACACTTCCAAGCGGAGAGACCGTGACGACGACCCCAGGTCTGAACTTGCCCGCAAACTCCTCAATAGAGAATCTTTCTGCGAGACTGATGGGACCCGTGGCCGTCTTCAGGGACAGATACTTCTTCGGGTCCTCAAGAGTTACCGAATGTTCATCGCTGAGAAGGGTTGTCTCAAGTGAGGACACAAGCTCCTTCGTCAGAACGTCCGGTGTCAAGTAAGAGGCCCTTCCGTGAGCCAGGTATGCTTGGAGCAGCCGTCTGCCTGCTTGCACTACGTTGATGACTTTGGTGGTCGGTTTTCCTCTCAGCGAGCGATCAACGAAGGCGTCTTCGAGCGCGTAGGTTGAATCCTCCTTACGAAGGACTTGAGCTCCTACGAGTCGATCGATCGCACTCTGATAGCCTGGTGCCATCTTGCTCAGATTGGACTCGCGAACAGAAGGATCCAATAGTAAGGCACAAGCTCTGGCAGCAGGCAGGAACACCCTTGCACGTTTCCTCAGCCTAGCCAACATCACGTATTCTGGCTTGATTGAGAGTTCATGCGCCATCTCCCCATATTCAAGGACCAGTTCAGTCAATTCCTCGCGCAGTATCCGTTCTTTTGCGTCAACTTCAACCGACCAAAGCATATCTCCGTTCCGGAGCACACGATAGGGCGTCAGCAGGCGTTCCACAATGAACTCACCCATCGCCCCTTTCCGAGCATCCAGATCAACAAGCGATCTGTCAGCAGCCAATGCAGTAACAGAGCGGCCATTCACTTTTCGAGTGTGATAACGCAAACCTTCCTCGTAGTCTTCTACGATGACAAGAAGACCGAAACCTTCAGGCCGAGCAGAATAGACACTCTCTCCACATTCGCAAGCAGCAAACACTCTGTCCTTGCCAGCGAGCTCCCAACAGAGCTCCTGCAATGAGCGGTTGACTGCATTGTCTTGCTTCTGCGACACAGTCCCGACCTTTCTCTTGCATCAGACGCGCAAGGCTCAGCGCAACCGAAGCAGACTCATACGAACCGCGCTACTAATGGCTAGCGGAGACTAACTCAACATTTAGGTCTGAGGGCTCATGTACGTATGCGGTGCAGTGGAGTAGCACGCCATGGATCGTAACGGACTCGGATGGAGAAGCCAACATGGCTGATCGGTTGTTTCTACACGAGCACTGGAAGGCGAAGTTGTCGATCCTTTCCATCCTGCTTCTCCTGTTGGCCTTCTCAAGCAGACCTGCGGCCACGACAGTGGAGCAGCTTCCCGTGGCAAAGATAGCGAGCGTGGAGTCGCCTCCGGAGATCTCGCCCGGAGAGAAGTTCACCGTCGTGGTCACAGTCGACTAGTCCGAGAGCTACTCGACTGACATAGCTATTCTAGATTCAGCGACCGGATATGTGCTTGACTCCAAGGGGTTGATCATACCTGCTGGAAGAAACGTTTTCAGTTTCTCCTTGACTGGGCCGGAACGCCCGGCCGTTTGGACGCTCTTGGCCTCTGTGCGAGTTTGGTGGCATAGCGGCTGGTATGCGAACCAGTATGGGGGAACATACGCCTTCAGCATCAGGGTCATGGACCTACCTATCGCGATTCTCAATATCACATCGAATCTCGTTTCAGCTGTTGTGAAAATCGACGGCACCCCTCATCCTATCTCTTCCAATGGCACGGAATTCCGAACCACGAGAGGAATTCACAGGATCGAAGTCGAGCCGCGTGTCATCCTTGGCACTGGAGCAAGAGCCGTGTTTGATCGCTGGAGTGATGGAATGCGCTCGTCGACCAGAGAGATCTACATAACGCGTCAGCTCGACCTATCAGCAATCTACCTGACCGAATTCCTACTCACCGTCAAATCCAGCATAGGCGACACGGTCGGCTCCAGCTGGTATCCGGCTGGCGCGAACGCAATGTTCGCTGCACTCGATCCTGCCATGGCAGCGCATCCGTTGGTGGGCTATCAAACGACGCACAAGTTCAATCATTGGTCGGGCGACTCACAGTCCGACTCGCCCATCGACTGGGGGGTCATGGACCGACCTAAGACGGTGGCTGCAAACTGGTCAGAAGATACAGCCCAAGTGACGGCGACATATCGACTTGTCGTTGTGTCAATTGTTTTCCTATCGTGCTCAGTAGCACTGTTTGTGATAGCAATCATACTCAAGCAGAAGGCGCGTGCGCGATCGCACCCCATCGTGCCTTTCTGAGCGTCTAGATCGATGAGCGACTTGTCGGCGGCGAGGACCATCGCTGGGCGATCATTCATTCTACGCGTATGATATCGCAGACCATCTGCATAGTCCTCCATGATCAATAGCAGGTCGTAGCCTTCGGGCCGGGTTGAATAGACACTCTCTCCGCATTCGCAAGCTGCCGCTATTCCTCTTCTGCCGGCGATCTCCGCACATAGCCTCTGAAGTGATTCCGCAATTGCAGGAGTGGAATTCTCAGATGCCATGGTTGTCGCCTCAGTCTGTCGTAAGCGATATGGCAGTGATTGATTGGTCGAAGCTGATGTGCTTGCCACTCAATAACGGGTGACGGAATAAGTGAACCTTAAGGTACTAGGTCAGCGCTCCATCCGTGGGACCACGTGCTATTCGAGCGTGGAAGCGGAGGAGGCAGAACACGCGGTGCTCAAGCGCTCATTCACCTATCCTAGTCAGGGAACGGGCTTCTGTCTTGGCTTGGTTCTTCTGCTTGTCATCACGCTCCCACCCTCATCCATGCCAGTGGTCTGTGCCGGGATGAAATCCCCCGTGGCCAGAATCGTGGATGCCCAATCGCCTAGTCACAT